>NZ_JBFTGZ010000007.1:0-239693 GCF_056393985.1 Arthrobacter sp. 10T425
ACGTGTGGCCGGTGGGGGTGGTGAGTTCGATGGTGTGCCTCGCGCCGATGCTCGAGGCGGATCCGGGTGCGGCTTCGGGGCTGGGGCGTGCTTTCCAGCCGGGGGTTTCTTTGGTGTGGTTGCAGGCTTCGCAAAGTCCGGCGGCGTTGTCCGTGGTGGTCGGGCCGCCGGTGTGCCAGGGCACGATGTGGTCCAGGTGGCGGATGGGCGCGTCGCAGTACGGGGTGCGGCAGGTGTCGTCTCTGGCCTGGATGAAGCGGCGGTGCCCGGGCGGGAAGAGCCGGGCGCGGGAGTCCATCCCCACGAGCTCGCCGGTGCCGGGGTGGGTGTAGAGCCGGCGGAGCCAGAGGTTGAACGCGGGGTCATTGGCGCTCCCGGCGGCGCCGCCCGGTCCGGGGGGACGGCCGCCCTCGCCGCTGTGTGCATCCTTTGTGCCGTTGATGAGGGTGCGGGCCCAGCCGGCCGGGACGGTGCCGTAGCCGGGGAGCCGGGCGGGTGCGGAGTCTCTCGGCAGGAGGGTGCGGTCGGTGATGACGAGCTGGATCTCGACCCCGCTGATCCCGCCGGGGGTGCCGGTGGTGCGTTCGACCAGGGCATCGGCCATGAGCTGCCCGCGGCCCCTCGGGTCCCCGGCGGCGCGGAGGGTGTCGGCGTGCCCGGTGAGGGTCTTGTAGACGGCGACGCCGGCGGTCACGGGCAGCAGGGCGGTCAGGCAGGTCATCGCATCGGGGGCCGGGCGGAGGCTGACGTGCCGCTCGGTGGCGGCGTGCGCGGCGCGTTCGGTGACGGAGCGGGGGTCACGCCGGTACGCGGCGGCCCGGGCCGCGGCGACCAGGGACCGGTCACCGGCCCCGGCGAACGTCCCGGCGTCGGCGGCGAGGTCGGCGTCGACGGCGGCCCGGTCCGCGGCGGTCAGGCAGGCGGTTTCACGGACGAGCAGGGTGGCGCGCCATTCGTTCAGCTGCCCGGTTTCGAGCGCGGTGAGGGTGTGCGGCATCTCGGTCACGAGGGCTTTGGCCAGGCCGAGGAGCCGGCCGCCCCTGGCGGGGGATTCGTGCCGGGCCAGGGCGATCTGCGCACCGATCCCGGTGCCGAGATTCTCGGGCGGGACCCCGAGCCGGGCTTGTTCGCGGCGTTGGAGCAGGTCGAAGGCCACGGCGAGCCGGGCCTGTTCCGCGGACGCGGCGGATTTCCAGTCTTCCAGTTCCCGGATCCGGTCAATGATCCCGGCACTGTCCGTGGGCGGACAGCCTAAGTCCACCGGCCCGGCGGCCAGCCGGCCCGCCAAGGCCGCGGAGGCTGCCTCCCTGGTGCCCGGAATGGCGGCGGCATCGCCCGCGGCGCGGCTGAAGCCACCGTCGCCGTATCCTGCCGGAGCCACTTCGGGCCCCTGATTGCCGTCCATGAATCCAGTGTTTCAGAGACCCCCGACAATAACGCGCCTGTACTCCTCAGCCGAAGCTAGGCGTCACGGATTGCCGGCGGACTCAGCGGTTGCGGTAGTAGTCCTTCCAGACCAGGCGATGGAGGGGGATCACCCGCGGCAGCGACCGTAGTCCGGGGATGAACGGCAGCAGGGCCAGCAACGCCGTCAGCACGAACATCGTGACGACGACGAGGGCATCGGCATTAGGCGAGCTCTTGAACGGTTCCACTTGGTAAAGGAGCGAGAAGAGCCACAACCAGGACTGCCCAGGCGTATCGCCGGTTTCGTTCATCACGCCCCACTGATCCCCCGAGAGGTGTTGGCTGGCCGCAAGATCCGGGAAGTAGCCGCCGTCGCCCAAAAAGAGGAGGCCGCGCGTGTAGTCCATGTTGTAGAAGTTTCCGCCGCTTTGCAGCACGCCGTCCAGACTGCCTTGGCGCGCCATCTCCAGCAGCGCTCCCGTCAGTGCAGGGACCGGGCCATAGTCGCCGTCGCCCACCTGGGCCGGGTCGTTATCCGGCGCAGCGGCAAGGGCGTCCGAATAGGCAGCTGCCCAGGCTGAGCGCTGCTGATCCGTGGCGGCCGTCCAGCTCGCCAGCTCTGCCGGCGGCGACGGCAGCGTCGCCAGCGGGGCGATCACGAAGTCATTGGCGGTATCAACCGGGAGGCGGACGCCGGAGAGGCTTTGAAGGTCCACGGGGCCGATGTTCTGCGTCGCGTCCGGGGTCGAGTTGTAGGGCGGCCCGTATCCGGCAGTATCGCTGGTGCCGGCCAGTTCCTTTGCAGCGGTGCCAACGAAATCCGCCGGGGCGGCCGTGGCCCACGCCTTGAGGCTCACGCTGGGCTCATCAGGGGACCCGAAGATGGCGGACACACCGAGCACGAGCAGGCCGACCACCACAACGCCGATGATCAGTTCCTTGATGAGGTCATATTCGCGGACGCTGCCCGTCCAGGGCCGGCTGGCAACGTCGTCTGCCTTCCGCCAGGAGGTACTGCTGTTTTTTCTGGTCATTGCACTGCGCCCCCGGATTCTGTGCCCCTGGGTTCGGAGGCCTCCGGAGGTTCGGTGGCCTCCGGAGGTTCGGTGGCCTCCGGGCGGTTGTGAAGCAGCTGGGCGTCGGACTCCGCGGCATCCAGTGGAGGTGCAACGCCGTGGACCCGGACCAGCAGGACGTGCAGGACCACCACAGCGCCCACGGCCAAGGGCAGCAGCGTGACGTGCCAGGTGAAGAGCTGACCGACGTTGGCCACATTGAACCAAGCGCCTACTCCGACCGCGTTCAGCGCATCCTTCGCTTCAAAGGCAATCCACTGCGAATCGAAGTTCGTCTGGAGCAGATACCCGGTGAAGGCCGCCACGATGGAAACGACAAAGGAGATCACGCCGGTGATCCAGGTCAGCACCCGGCCCCCGCGCCAGGCCGCCATCCAGAATTTCAGCCACAGGTGCACCACCATGAAGATGAAGAAGAACTCCACGCTCCACAAATGCGTGCTGTTGACGAAACTCCCCAGCGAGGACACGTGATACCACTGGGGTCCGTTCAGTCCCAGCACGATCCCGGAAACGATGATCCACAGCAGGGACGCGATGGCCCCCATGCCGAATACGTACGCCCAGGATGCCACGAAGCTTGGCTGGTCCTCGGGCAAGAGTTTGTCCGGCGGAAGCTTCCTCAGGAGCCACCGGCGGGCCCTGCCGGTCAAGGTGCGGGCGTCTGTTTCATCGACCTGCGCACCGTGTCCCGGTGTTGCGGGGGCAGTCATTTCCGCCGCTTCCCTCCGGGAAAAGGCAGGACCAAGGCCAGGATGAACAAGATGATCATCACGACGATCACGATCAGGTTTCCGGATTGGATGGTGAAGCCGTCCCAGCCAAAATATGTTCCATCACCAACCATGCCAACGCTTGCCACGAGCCATCCAGACATGAGCTGCTCGATTCTTTTTAGGATGCCGGTTCAACTCCACCACTGTCACGTATCCGCAGACAGGGTCTTCTGCCCCGTTTAGGCGCCCTTCCGGGACCCCGTGTTGCTGTGCTGCGGTGGATTAGGCTGGAGCCGTGACCCGCCTCATTCTTGCCTCCCAGTCCCCCGCCCGCACCAAGCTGCTCCACAACGCCGGCATCGCCCACGAGGTCCTCGTCTCGGACGTGGATGAGGACGCCGTGCAGGCCCGCTACGGCGTGACGGATCCGCATGACACGGCCCTGTTGCTTGCCCGGGCCAAGGCAGAGGCCGTCGCGTCCCTGCCCGAGGCGGACGGCGCAATCGTGATCGGCTGCGACTCGGTCTTCGAGTTCGACGGCGAGGCCCACGGAAAGCCCTACACGGCCGACGTCGCCCGGGAGCGTATGCTCCGCATGAGCGGCAGCATGGGCGTCCTGCACACCGGCCACTGGCTCGTGGACTGCCGCGACACGGCCGTCGCAGACGCTGACACAGACGCAGACGCAGACACCAACGACGACACAGACGGCGACGACGGCGCGCGCGGCACCGGCGCCACCCTGGGCTCGGTGTCCTCGGCCGAGGTCCACTTCATGGAGATGAGCGCTGACGAAATCGAAACCTACATCGCCACCGGCGAGCCGCTCCAGTGCGCCGGCTCCTTCACGATCGACGGCTACGGCGGGGCGTTCATCCGCAAGGTCGACGGCGATCCCCACACCGTCGTCGGGCTCTCCATCTCCACCCTGCGTGCCCTGCTCGGCCAGGCGAATGTGGGCATCACCGAGCTCTGGACCGGCGGGGCTGTGGACCCGGCGGACGTCCGCGCCGAGTAACGACGGAATGCGTGGCGGAGTGAGCCAATTCGCTGCCCTTTGTGGCAACCCTACAAAGGAAGGGCCGTATACGCGCGGAATCCGCAAGTAATATCGGCGGAACCCTCAAAACCGCGCTAGGCTCCCTGAAGGAAAGAAGGAGACGCCTTGTCAGCAAATTCGGAGCAGTCCGCACCCACCGTGCCGGGATCAACGCAGTCATCTACAGCCGAGGGCATCCGCCGGCTGACCAAGGTGCTGATCGCCAACCGCGGAGAAATTGCGGTGCGCATCATCCGCGCCGCCCGCGATGAAGGCATCACCTCGGTGGCGGTCTACGCGGACCCCGATCGCGACGCGCTGCACGCCCGGCTCGCGGACGAGGCCTACGCGCTCGGTGGCAACACCGCCGCGGAGTCCTACTTGGTGATGGACAAGATCATCGACGTCGCCCGCCAGTCCGGCGCGGACGCCATCCACCCCGGGTACGGGTTCCTGGCCGAGAACGCCGAGTTCGCCGCCAAGGTGATCGATGCCGGCATTACGTGGATCGGCCCCTCCCCCGCAGCGATCTCTGCCCTGGGCGACAAGGTCCAGGCCCGCCACATTGCCGAGAAGGTTGGCGCCCCGCAGGTTCCCGGCACCGCCGACCCGGTCGAATCCGCCGAGGAAATCCTCGACTTCGTGGACAAGTTCGGCCTGCCCGTCGCCATCAAGGCGGCCTTCGGCGGCGGCGGACGCGGCATCAAGGTGGCCCGCACCCGCGAAGAAATCCCCGAACTCTTCGAATCCGCCGTGCGCGAGGCCACCGCCGCCTTCGGCCGCGGCGAGTGCTTCATTGAGCGCTTCCTGGACGCCCCGCGCCACGTCGAGACCCAGTGCCTGGCCGACGCCCACGGCAACGTCGTGGTGGTCTCCACCCGCGACTGCTCGCTCCAGCGCCGGAACCAGAAACTCGTCGAGGAAGCCCCGGCCCCGTTCCTCACCGAGGAACAGAACCGCCGGCTCTACGAATCCTCCAAGGCCATCCTCAAGGAGGCGGGCTACCTCGGCGCAGGCACCTGCGAATTCCTCGTCGGCCAGGACGGCACCATCTCCTTCCTCGAGGTCAACACCCGCCTTCAGGTGGAGCACTGCGTCTCCGAGGAAGTCACCGGGATCGACCTCGTCCGCGAACAGTTCCGGCTGGCCCGCGGCGAGGAGCTCGGCTACGGCGACCCGGAAGTCCGCGGCCACTCGATCGAATTCCGCATCACCGGCGAGGACCCGGGCCGGAACTTCATGCCCGCCCCCGGCACCATCACGGTACTGAAAAACCCCACCGGTCCCGGTATCCGCGTCGATTCCGGCGTGGAGCAGGGCGATGTCATCAGCGGCAACTTCGACTCCATGCTCTCGAAGCTGATCGTCACCGGCGCCACCCGCGCCCAGGCCCTGCAGCGCTCCCGGCGGGCACTGGAGGAAATGGTGGTGGAGGGCATCCCCACCGTCATCCCGTTCGACCTCGCGGTGGTTTCCAATCCCGATTTCGCACCGGCCGAAGGCCCCTTCAAGGTCCACACCCGCTGGATCGAGACGGCCTTCGTCAATGACATTCCGGCCTGGACCCCGACCGGCACCGAGGCTGAAGCGGCCGACGCCGGTGACCGCCAGCGCGTCGTCGTCGAGGTCGGCGGAAAGCGCCTGGAAGTCGTGCTGCCGGCGTCGCTGGGCTCAGTCAGCAACGCCGCAGGCGCCAAGCCGGCCAAGGCCAAGAAGCGCTCCCGGGGTGGCGGCGCACCCGCGGCCGCGAGCGGCAACGCCCTGACCTCCCCCATGCAGGGGACCATCGTGAAGGTGGCAGTCGCCGAGGGTGACACGGTCGCCGAGGGCGATCTCGTCGTCGTGCTCGAGGCGATGAAGATGGAACAGCCGCTCACCGCCCACCGCGCCGGGATCGTCATCGGCCTCGCCGCAGCGGCCGGCGAGACCGTGTCCGCCGGCGCCATCATCGCCATGATCGAGGACGGCGCCGCGGAGTAAGCGCACACGGCACGGCGACGGCGGACGGCAGGCGCCGCTGCCGGCCGCGGGCGCGCCTCTGGCGCGTCCGCGACCGGCCAGTAGAGACTTGGAGTGTGAAGCCATTCCTGCTCCTCGCCTCGCGCGCGGAAGACACCGCCGCCGAGGACGAATACCGCGCCTACCTTCGCTACTGCGGTCTCCGGCCCGAGCAGCTCCACCGCATCCGGATGGAGGCCGCCCCGCTGCCCGCGCTTGAGTTGTCCGACTATTCGGGCGTCATTGTGGGCGGCAGTCCCTTTACTTCCAGCGACCCGGCCGAGCACAAGAGCGCCACCCAGCACCGGGTGGAGCGCGAACTCGCCGGGCTGCTGGACAGGATCGTGGCCGAGGACTTCCCGTTCCTCGGCGCCTGCTACGGCGTCGGCACCCTCGGACTGCACCAGGGCGCCGTGATCGACCGGACGTACGGTGAAGGGCTCGGCGGCGTCACCATCAAACTGACGGCGGAGGGGCTGCAGGATCCCCTCCTGCGCGGGCTGCCGGAGAGCTTTACGGCGTTCACCGGCCACAAGGAAGCCTGCACCGTCCTGCCCTCCCATGCGGTGCTGCTGGCCAGCTCGGCCGCCTGCCCGGTGCACATGTTCCGGATCAAGACCAACCTGTACGCGACGCAGTTCCACCCCGAGCTCGATGCTGAAGGGCTCGTCACCAGGATCGATATCTACCGCCATGCCGGCTACTTCCCGCCGGAATCGGCCGAAATGCTCATGGATGACGCCCGGCAGTTCACTGCGACAGAACCGATGAAGATCCTGCGGAACTTTGTGGAGCGCTACGCGAGCTGAGCCCCGCCAACGCTGAAGCCTGGCCCCTGAGCCCCGCCAACGAAGAAGCCCGGTGTGTTCAATGAACACACCGGGCTTCCTCTGTCAGGAAAGAGGGCCGGACGTCAGGCTACGTTGTTGGTGTAGTCGAGGTCCCGGGTTTCCTTGCTCACGAACAGGGCGATCAGCGTCAGCACCGCCATGGCGGCGAGGTAGACACCCACCAGCACGGTGCTGCCACCGGCCAGTTCCCAGAGCCAGACGGCGATGAACGGAGCCACGGCAGCGCCCAGGATGCTGGAGACGTTGTAGCTGATGGCGGAGCCGGTGTAGCGGACATTGCCCGGGAACAACTCCGGCAGGAGCGCACCCATGGGACCGAAGGTCAGGCCCATGAGCGAGAAGCCGATGATCAGCAATGCCATGGCGCCCACGAATCCGGCGCTGAACAGCGGAACGAACAGCAGGCCGAAGGCGAGGATGCCGAAAGTTACAACAATCAGCATCTTGCGGCGGCCGAATTTTTCGGCCAGCGGGCCGGAGACCAGCGTGAAGATACCGAAGAATACGACGCCGGCGATCAGCATCCAGAGGAAATCGTTCCGGCTGTAGCCCAGGCCCGGGACGAACGCAGCGGCAGCGGCCTCGGTCATCGGCTTGCCGGCCTTTTCGGCGGCGGCCTTCGCCGTGTCCAGACTGGACGCCCGGGTGCCGTAGGTCAGCGTGAACGTGGTCATCAGGTAGAAGAGCACGTAGGTGGCGAGCATGATGAACGTGCCCAGGATCAGCGGACGCCAGCTGGTCTTGAAGACCCGTGCCAGCGGCAGCTTGGCAACCTCATTGGATTCGAGGACCTTGGTGAAAGCGGGGGTTTCGATCAGCTTGAGCCGAACGTAGAGGCCGATGATGACCATGACGGCACTAAGCAGGAACGGCACCCGCCAGCCCCATTCCATGAAGGCCTCCGGCGTCAGGGTGTAGCTGAAGACCAGGAAGATCACGTTGGCGATGATGAAGCCGATCGGGGCCCCCAGTTGCGGGAACGTGCCGTAGATGGCGCGCTTGTTCGACGGGGCGTTTTCGGTCGCCAGCAGCGCCGCACCGCTCCATTCGCCGCCGAGGGCCAGGCCCTGGCAGAAGCGCAGGACCACGAGGAGTGCCGGGGCCAGGAAGGTCCAGCCCGGGACGGTTGCCGTCGGCAGGCAGCCGATCAGGAAGGTGGCAACGCCCATGGTCAGCAGCGAGGCCACGAGCGTGCCCTTGCGGCCGAACTTGTCACCGAAGTGGCCGAAGATGACCGAGCCGAGCGGGCGGGCGATGAAGGCGACGCCGAACACGGCGAAGGATGCCAGCAGCTGGGTCGTCTCGTTCTGCCCGGGGAAGAAGAGCTTCGGGAAAACGAGCACGGCCGCGGTGGCGTAAACGTAGAAGTCATAGAACTCGACGGTGGTACCGATCAGGCTGGCGACAATCACGCGGCCGCGCGAATTCACCTGCTTGGTGGACCCATGCTCCGCGGAGGTGGCAGTGGATGACATGTAGTAACGCTTTCATGAAGACCGGTCGGATATTTCCCCAAGAGCCCGATGCCCGGGGCCGCCGGCTAGGGATTCGTATACGTCTGATAATAGTTCCCACCGTCCAGTCAATGGACAAATAGTCCGCTATTTGGACTCCGTGTCGTTGTCTCACGTGGTGGTCGTCACACCTATTCTCACACCGTCATAAAAGCCCCGATAGGCAAAAGTCACAGCGCGTTAATAAACCGCGTCCGTCCCGGAAACGCGGCGTCCCTACCTTTGAAGGACATCACCCCCAAGGAGGTCTCCCAAGTGACTGCTGAACGCACCGCCGAAATCGGCACCGCAGAGGTCGGCGCCGCCAGTACCGGCGGCACCCTTACCCTCGACCACCGGCCCGGCCGCTGGATCGCCAACTGGGATGCGGAAAACAAGGAGCAGTGGGAGTCGGCCGGCCGCTCGATCGCCCGGCGCAACCTGAACTGGTCCATCTTCGCCGAGTTCCTGGGCTTCGTGGTCTGGCAGCTGTGGTCGATCGTGGTGGTCCAGCTTCCCTCCGCCGGCTTCAAGTTCTCTACCAACGAGATCTTCTGGCTGATCTCCATGCCAAGCCTCGTCGGCGCCACTCTCCGGATCCCCTACACGTTCATGGTTCCCCGCTTCGGCGGCCGCAACTGGACCATCGTGTCCGCCCTGTTGCTGCTGATCCCCACGATCGGACTGGGCCTGTGCGTCGCCAACCCGGCCACCCCGTTCGGCGTCATGCTGTTCGTGGCCGCGCTGGCCGGCTTCGGCGGCGGCAACTTCGCCAGCTCGATGGCGAACATCACCTTCTTCTACCCCGCACGGGAAAAGGGCTGGGCCCTGGGCCTGAACGCCGCCGGCGGAAACCTCGGTGCCGCCGTCGCGCAGCTGGCCGTGCCGATCGCCATCACCCTGCTGGCAGCCGGCACCGTGAACCTGCCCGTCGCAGGGTTCATGTGGGTTCCGCTGATCCTGCTGGCGGCCTTCGGTGCCTGGAAGTACATGAACAACCTCACCAGCGCCAAGGGCGACGTCGCAGGTTCGCTGGCCGCGGTCAAAGAGCCGCACCTGTGGATCATGGCGCTGCTGTACATCGGCACCTTCGGCTCCTTCATCGGCTTCGCCGGCGTCTTCCCCAAGCTCATCAAGGACTACTTCCCGGCATTCTCATCCATCTCCGTCGGCACCGTGGCCCTGTCCCTGGCCTTCCTCGGCCCGCTGGTCGGCTCCCTGGCCCGCCCGTACGGCGGACGCATGGCGGACCGGATGGGCGGGGCCCGCATGACCGTCGCAGCCTTCGCCGCCATGGCCGTCATCACCCTCACCATGCTCTGGACCCTGCCGCTGAAGAACTTCTGGCTCTTCCTCTTCCTGTTCCTGCTCCTCTTCACCGCCAGCGGCTTCGGAAACGGCGCCACCTACCGCATGATCCCGATCATCTTCGCCACCTCCAGCCGGGCCGCCCGCGCCGGGGCCAGCACGCACACCACCCAGCGGCTCGCGTCCTCGGCCCTCGGCCTGATCTCGGCCATCGGCGCCTACGGCGGATTCATCATCCCCCAGGTCCTCAACGCCTCCAACACCGCCAGCGGTTCCTACACCTCGGCGTTCTACGGCTTCGTGGGGGCCTACGTGCTGATGCTGGTGGTCTGCTGGTTCTGCTACATCCGCAACGCCAACCGAAATGCGATGGGACACGTCTAACATGACCAAAAGCGCCGCCACGCACTGCCCTTACTGCGCTCTGCAGTGCGCCATGACGCTCACATCTCCAGCGGCTCTGACCCCGGCTGTCCAGCCGGGGTCAGACCCCGTAGACGCTGCACCGGGCCCCGCCACTACCCCAACGTCCGCGCCGCTCCTGACAGTCGCCGGACGGGACTTCCCCACCAACCGCGGCGGCTTGTGCCGCAAGGGCTGGACCTCCGCCTCGTTGCTGGACCACCCGGGCCGCGTCACGGAGCCCCTGCTGAAGGGCGCCGACGGCGTCCACCACCCGGTCAGCTGGGACGAGGCCCTCATGCGGATCGTCTCCGCCGTAAAGCAGGCCCGCCTCGAGCACGGGGCTGACGCCGTCGGCGTGTTTGGCGGCGGCGGCCTCACCAATGAGAAGGCCTACCAGCTGGGCAAGTTCGCCAGGCTGGCTTTGGGCACCTCACGGATCGACTACAACGGGCGGTTCTGCATGTCCTCGGCCGCCGCGGCCGGCATGCGCGCCTTCGGCCTGGACCGCGGGCTCCCGTTCCCGCTCGCGGACCTCGACACCGCCAGCACCATCCTGATGCTCGGCTCCAACGTTGCCGAGACCATGCCGCCCTTCGTCCAGCACCTCCAGGGGGCGCGCGACGCCGGCGGCCTGATCGTCGTCGACCCCCGGCGCTCCGCCACCGCCGCCTTCACCTCCGACGGCGGCGGGCTGCACCTGCAGCCGCTGCCCGGCACCGACCTCGCCCTGCTCCTGGGCATCTCCCACGCGGTGATCCACGAGGGCCTCGCCGACGCGGGATACATCGCGGACCGGACCACGGGTTATGACGCCGCGGTCCGCAGCGTCGGAAGCTTTTGGCCCGAACGGGTCCAGTCGATCACCGGCGTCCCCGCCGGGCTGATCCGTGAAACCGCCCGGCGGCTGGCCGACGGCGCCGGCAAGGGCGGCAGCTACATCCTCACCGGCCGCGGCGTCGAACAGCACGTGGACGGCACTGACACCGCCACGGCCGCCATTAACCTCTCCCTCCTGCTGGGCCTGCCGGGCTCCGCGCGCAGCGGCTACGGCACGCTCACCGGCCAGGGCAACGGCCAGGGCGGCCGCGAACACGGCCAGAAGTCGGACCAGCTCCCCGGCTACCGGAAGATCACCGATCCCGCCGCCCGCGCCCACATGGCCAGGGTCTGGGGCGTGCCCGAACCCCTGATTCCCGGCCCCGGCCTTCCCGCCGTCGAACTCCTCAAGTCGCTGGGACAGCCCGACGGCGTCCGGTGCCTCTTCGTGCACGGCGCCAACGTGGCGGTGTCCGCGCCGGACGCGAACGCCGTGATCGCGGGCCTGCGCAGCCTGGACTTCCTGGTGGTGTGCGACTTCTTCCTCTCCGAGACCGCCGCCGAGGCGGACCTGGTCCTGCCCGTGACCCAGTGGGCCGAGGAAGAAGGAACCCTCACCAACCTCGAGGGCCGCGTGCTCCGCCGCCGCCGGGCCCTCACTCCCCCGCCCGGTGTCCGCAGCGAGCTGTGGATCATGACCCGGCTGGCCGAAATGCTGCACGCGCCGTCCACGTTCAGCGAGGATCCGGAAACAGTGTTCGAGGAGCTCCGGCTCGCGTCCTCCGGCGGCCTGGCCGACTACTCCGGGATCGACTACGCCATGCTGGACCGCGGCGAGGCCGCCTACTGGCCCTACCCCGCCGGGAGCGCGGGCACGCCGCGGCTCTTCCTGGACGCCTTCGCCCATGCGGGCGGCCGGGCAGTGTTCACGCCGGTGACGCCCCGGCGTCGTTCTACTTCTGCGGGCGTCCCGTCCGCGGCGGACCGCCGGGAGGACCAGCGGGCCGACCGGGCCGGCGACGATCGTCCCGGCACGCCGATGACCCTTATTACCGGCCGCCTGATGGAGCACTACCAATCCGGCGCGCAAACCCGCCGGGTGGCCGCCCTGGCCGAGGCACAGCCGGAGGCGCGGCTCCAGCTCCACCCCGCCGCGGCCGCCGCCCAGGGCATCGCCGACGGCGACTACGTCTCGATTTCCAACGAACGCGGCGTGGTCAGCTGCCGCGCCGAACTGAGCACGGACATCCGGCCGGAGACGGTGTTCCTGCCGTTCCACTTCCCGGAGCTCGAGAGCGCCAACCGGCTCACGGAGGCGGCCACGGACCCCATTTCCGGGATGCCCGAGTTCAAGACCAGCAAAGTGTGGATCCGCCCGGCAGCTTCCCTGGATGCCCTGGCCGGCATGCACAGCGGCGTTCCAGCCCGCGTTCTTCAAGCAGAGGAGACCTCATGACTGAGCGGATTGTGGTGGTGGGCTTCGGGCCCGTCGCCGCGAGGCTGATCGACGAGCTGCTGCCGGCCGTGCGCAGCGGCATCGCACACCTGACCGTGGTCGGCGAAGAGTCCGAGGCGGCGTACAACCGAGTGCTGGTGGCGGATCTTGGCGTCGGCCGGACGACGCCGGCCGCGCTCGCCCTCGCGGACGCGGCGGCACTGGTGGCCGACGGCGTCGATGTCCGGCTGGGCGTCCGCGTCCGCCGCGTGGACCGTGCCCGGCAGCAGGTCTTGTTGAGCGACGGCACCTCCCCCGGCTACGAGCGGCTCGTCTTCGCCACCGGTTCACGGCCGGTCATCCCCAACCTGACCGGGCTCAATCCGGACCCGGCCGCGCCGGTGCTGCCGCCGGGCGTGACCGCCCTGCGCGATCTCCGCGACGCGTCCGTGTTGCACTCTGCCGTGGCCGGCGGCAAGCGCGTGGTGGTCCTGGGCGGCGGTGTGCTGGGCCTGGAGACGGCCCTCGCCGCGGCTGAGGAAGGCGCCACGGTGACCGTGGTGCACAACGGCCCGCATCCTTTGGGCCGGAACATCGACCGCGGCGGCGGCGCCGTGCTCGCGGCGTCCCTGCGGAACTGCGGCGTGCGGGTGGCCGGCAAC
The DNA here is from genome assembly GCF_056393985.1 of Arthrobacter sp. 10T425. Classification (NCBI taxonomy): domain Bacteria; kingdom Bacillati; phylum Actinomycetota; class Actinomycetes; order Micrococcales; family Micrococcaceae; genus Arthrobacter; species Arthrobacter sp. 10T425. Next base: position 13,207 of record NZ_JBFTGZ010000007.1, read on the forward strand.
GCCCGCTCGGTCGGCGTCGAACACAACGCGCCCAACGGCGGTTTCTCCGCCTTGTTGCTGGATGACGGCTCCGCGATCGACGGCGACCTCCTGGTCCTCTCCTGCGGTGTCCGGCCGCGGACCGAACTGGCGGAGGGCTGCGGGCTCTCCACCGGTGCCGGGATCCTGGTGGACCACAAGCTCCGCGCCCACCACGAGCCCCACATCTTCGCGATCGGCGACTGCGCCGAGGTCCGCTGCCCGGACCCCGAGTGCGTTCAGTGCCGGACTGCGAGGGGACCCTCCGGGCTGGTCGGCCCTGGCTGGCGGCAGGCCGAATGGCTCGCCGACTATCTGACCCTGCTGGCGTCCGGCGCCGAGGCGGAGGCCGAGGCTTTGCCGTCCCTGCCGGCGGAACTGCCGGGCGTGATTGTGCTCAAGGCCCGCGGCATGAACATGGCCGTGGCCGGGGACGTGTCCGCAGATCCCTGGGACGAGGAAGCCTTGAGCTCCGGGGCCGTGAACGGCCGGCCCCGGCTGCAGATCGCCCAGTGGGCCGATCCCGAGCACGGCCGCTACGTCAAGATGACCACCCGCGCCGGCGTGCTGGAAGGGCTCGTGGCCGTGGGCATGCCGCGAACCTCGGCCGAGCTGGTGCAGCTCTTCGAACGCGGCGCGGAACTGCCCGCCGACAGGTCACTGCTGCTGCGCCTGGACGGGCCGGACCAGATCGCTTCCGCGGGTGCCGCCGACCCCGCCCGGACCGTCTGCCGGTGCGCCGGCGTCAGCGGCACGGCGATTGCTACGGCCGTGTCCGAGGGCTGCGGAACGGTGCCCGAGGTATCGGTGTCCACCCGCGCCGGCACGGGCTGCGGCGGCTGCCACGAGGACATCAAGGGCATCATCGAGGCCCACTTTCAGGGGGCGGCTGCCTGATTTCTAGCTCGCAGCGCTGTCGAAGTACTTCTGCCACTGGGCGTGCTCGCGGCCAGCTTCCAGCCGGCGGTTCGCGGTCCACCTGGGCAGGTATGCGGGCGCTGGCATCTCGCGGGCAGGCTTGGACTTGTGCGTGGGCTCAGGCCGGGCCTGCACAGGCTTGGGTCTGGGGCGGGACTGGACCGACCTGGCCACAGGCCGGGTCTGGACGGCCTTCCGGGTGTAACCCGGCCGTGTGTCGGCCGCGTGGTGCCTCATCCAGGCCACAAGCGCCCAAATGGCGAGTCCTGTCAGGGTGAGTTGCCAGTATGTGACCAGTATCCCGATGATGACCAAGATCAGAAATAGAGCGGGGATCCACATGACGACATTATGCCTGTGCGGCACGCCCGGAGGTAGAGGCCTTTCTCCCCCGATTGCCCGCACGGGAGTTGTCGTCCGTATAGTCCCCTGAGGTTCCCGCTGCAGGGTTGACGCTCTGACCCACCCCCCTCAAGACGCGATGGGCCGGCGCCAGAGTTGTTGAGTCATAGGTGCATGCTAAGTCACGGCAGGACTTGCCACCGGCAGGAGGATACGCCATCCCATTCGTGAAAACTGCACGTTGTCCGCCGCGACGCGGAGGGGTCGGCATCGTGGCTGGGTGGTGGAGGTGCAGAACCTGTCCGCACGGATTTCGGCCAGGAGCTGAGTCGTTTCCGCATCGGGCAAGTCCGAACATTGTTCAGACACACCGCAGTAGTACCGGGCACGCTTCGTTATCTGGCGCTAGTTGTTTTAAACTGAGGGCATTAAACCCCTTCGAGGACTGGTTGCCCGTGGAGACAGTATTCTTCCTGGTCGTAATTCTCATCGCAGTGTGGATCCTGCTCGGCCTCTTGCTGAGACTCAAGAAGAGAACCCACCGCAAGGGCTCCAATTACTACGTGCCCACCTTCAAGGCCAACTTCGACACATGGGAGAGTAAATGGACCATGGACCGAAAGCTGCAGGAGAGGTGGGATAAGGCACGGTGGCAGCAGGAGTTTAACCGTCCGTAACTTTGGAGCAGGCGGTCACCATTCCCCCGAAGAGGAACATTAAAGCCGCGGATGCTGTGAAGCGCATTCATGACCGCACGGGTCACCCTGCGGACGAGGTGCATCCCATTCCCCTCTCGGTATAGTGCGTCCGGCCACCCCGGCCTGCGGGGCAGGCCAAGTTGCCACATACGGTTCGGCTGTCCCACGCCATCTGGGTTGAACAATAATCGGGAAGCCCGGAGTTCAGGGCACTCAGCAACTCCACTAGCTCCGAAGCGGGCCTTTCTCCCCTTGGCACGGCCGAGGGGCGGGGCTGCAATGAACGTAGGTTCCGTTCAGCCGCAGGAGGCATCCCATGAACGTCCCGGTCATTTTGGCGCTCGGCGCGATCATTGTGTTCGCCGTCGTGATGGGCGTTGTCATGTCGCGCGACAAGGATCCGCAACGGCGGGCGGCCGCGCTGACGCGCACCGGAGCGGCCGTCATGGCGGCGTTCACCATCATCGGGGGAATCTTCATCGGCGGCTTCGCGATGCAGGACCCGGGCGGAACAACCGGAACGCTGATCACGCTCGCCTGGGTGGTTCCGATGCTCATCCTCGCGGTCTCGGCCTGGTTCTGGCCGGCGGCAACCGCTCCCCTGCTGCTCGCCCTCGCCTCGGCCTTCATTGCCGCGTGCGTGTGGCTCGCCTTTGACCCCGCTGCCCTGAGCGCCTTCCTCAACGACAACGGCCCCCTTATCGCCGTCAGCGTTCTCGCGCTGGCGTTCCCGGCCGCAATCCTCGGCCTGAAAGTTACCGCACTGGCCGGCTGGCTGCTGGTGGGCCTGGGGGTGTTGCCGCTGTTGATCACGATCATCGGAAGGTCGGGTGCGGTCGGATCGCTGATCGCGGCCAGCCTGGTTCCCCTGGCCTGCGGGATCGCCTATCTGCTGTCCGTCCGGATGGCCAGGACGGGTTCGACGTCGGGAACCATCCACCCCGCGGCCGCCTAAGGCTGCCGCACCGCCGCCAAACCCGGCCGCGTAACGCAAATCGGGCCGCGGGCCAACGGCGGGTAGCATCGGGGCCATGAGCGCCGACGACGACGACATCACCGAAGAACTGCTGGCCGACGCCCGGAAGCTGACCGGGTTGAGCCTGGAACTGCTTGGGCTCGACCCCCACCCGGACGACATGACAGCCGAGCAGCGGCTCCAGTTTGATCCCGAGGACCTGGCCGAAATGGCCTCCGTCTCCTCCGAAGACCGGCGCAAAGCCGTGGGCCAGACCCGTCTGCTGGCCGGACTCCTGTGGAACTCGTCCAGCATTCTGATCGACCAGTTGTTCCGCGATCTCGGAACGCTCAGCACGCTGGATGTTCTCACGCCGGCCGACATCGCCGGGACCTCCGTCCTGTCCTCGCTGCCGCCACAGTTCGCCGCCAGCTACGACGCGAAGTTCACCCAGAAGTTCATCGTGGTCGCGGCCGACGTCACCGCGTCGCTGGTCCGGGGCTGGGCCGCCCCCGGCTGCCTTGCAGCGGAACTAGCCGTCCGCTGCCTGCTCGATCAGGCGGAAATCACCGAGGACATCTACGAACTGGATCTTCCGGAGGACTGGCGGGCCGACGTCGAGGAAGTCCTGTTGGAGGATGCCGACAGTGACGCGCTCTACTCCGACAACCTTGACGTTCTCGAGGACGACGCCGCAAGTCTGGATTTCGAGCAGTGGTTCATACCCTTCACCCCCGGCGACACTGTTCCGCCGTACGCCTACTCCTGAGCCCTATGGCTGGGCGGGCGGCTCGGCGAACCGGGCCAGGAAGTCCTCCGTGAAGCGCCGGACGCCGTCCCACTCGGTGTACACGTAATCACGGGACGTGTCCGTGTCCGGGGATCCTTTGTCGCTGGCGATCTTCTTCATGACGTGCTTCTTGATGAACCCGTAGTGGGTATAGAGCACGGCGCCGGCGAACAACCCGACGTGGGCGGGCCGCCAGCCCGTGTCCTGCTCGAACTTCTCCACGTAGCCCTCCGCGGTCTGCTCGTCTCCGTGTGCGGCCATGCTCACCGAAACCAGGGCCGACGGCAAGCGTTCGAGCTCACCGCGGTTCTTCTTCACGAAGTCTGCGACGTACCCCTCGTGTTTTCCCACGTGCACCGAGGCCGCCACGATCACGCCGTCATAGCCGCCCGGAAGAGGGTCCGGGGAATGCTTGAGGTCCGCCGTCTCCGCCTGGTGCCCGTTCGCCCGGACCACCTCGGCGATGTACTCCACGATCTGCGCGGTTTGTCCTTCGACGGTCCCGTAGGGGATATAGATTTTGGCCATGTGCCAAGTTGACCTCGCCCGGCTGTGACGCACTACGGCCGAAGGTCCCGCGGGCGGCGACGCACGGCCCTCTTGACGCCCGCACTCTTGACGGCGGCGGCCTACCGACATGAGATGGACGAAGGCCCGGTGCGGTTCTGATTCGACCGGCCGGTACACAAGCAGAACCCTCGATGAAAGGACGCAACATGTCCCTGCTCGACTCCGCCCTCTGGGACGGCAAGATCTACCTCAGCGGCTGGCGGCCCGGGCGCGGCGGGACCGGTGACGCCGTCGAACCAGCCACCGGAGAAACGCTGGGCCGCTATGGCGTGGCCTCCCTGGAGGATGTCCGCGAAGCCGCCGCGGTAGCCGCAAAAGCGCAAAAGGACTGGGCCGCCCGCAACCCGGAAGACCGCGCCGCCGTGCTCCGCCGCGCGGGACAACTCTGGGAGGAACACTCGGCGGAAATCCAGGCCTGGATCGTCCGCGAATCCGGCGGCATCCCGCCCAAAGCCGGGCTGGAAACCCACATCGCGGCCAACGAATGCTACGACGCCTCCGCCCTGCCCTCACTCCCGGCTGGCGACGTGCTGACCTCAAACGAGAGCCGCTGGTCCTTCGCCCGTCGCCGGCCCGTCGGCGTCGTTTCGGTGATAGCACCCTTCAACTTCCCGCTGATCCTCTCCATCCGCGCAGTCGCCCCGGCGCTGGCCCTTGGCAACGCCGTCCTGCTCAAACCGGACCCGCGCACTGCGGTCTGTGGTGGCGTCACCTTGGTCCGGGTGTTCGAGGAGGCGGGTCTTCCGCCCGGCCTGCTCTCCCTGCTGCCCGGCGGCGCCGAGATCGGCTCGGCCGTCGTAGAGGCACCCGAGGTCCGCGTCATCGCCTTCACGGGGTCGACGGCGGCAGGGCGCAAAGTGGGCGAGGCGGCCGGCCGGCTGCTCAAGCGCGCCCACCTGGAACTCGGTGGGAACAACGCAATGATCGTGCTGCCCGGCGTCGACCTCCCCAAAGCTGTCTCCGCCGCCGCGTTTGGCTCCTTCATGCACCAGGGTCAGATCTGCATGGCGTCCGGCCGGCATATCGTGCACGAGGACATCTACGAGGACTACGTCAGCGCCCTGGCGGAAAAGGCCCGCCATCTACCGGTAGGCGACCCGAAGAGCGGAACAGTGGCGCTGGGCCCGGTAATCGACGAGAAGCAGCTCCACCGGGTGGACACGATCGTTCAGGACGCGGTGCAGGGCGGCGCGCGCCTGGCCGCCGGCGGCAGCCACGACGGCCGCTTCTACCAGCCCACAGTACTCGCGGACCTCGACCTCGCCAGCCCGGCGTGGAAGGACGAAATCTTCGGCCCCGTGGCGCCGGTGATGAAGTTCTCCACCGTGGACGAGGCCGTGGCCCTGGCCAACGACAACGAATACGGGCTCTCCATCGGGATTCTTGGCGACGTCGGCATGGCCATGACGATCGCCGACCGGCTCGACTCCGGCAAGGTCCACATCAACGAACAGACCGTATCCGACGAGGCCAACTCGCCCTTCGGCGGGGTCAAGAACTCGGGCAACGGCTCGCGGATCGGCGGCCATCACGCCAACATGGAATCCTTCACGGAAATCCAGTGGCTGACCGTGCGGCCGGACATCGCGCCGTACCCGTTTTAGGCCGGGTAACTGCGGGAGTTCCCCGCCGCGGATGGCGCGGAGCCGGTGGTCCCATTTTCCGCAAACGACGCGCCGAACGTCCCATAAAACAGCACCCTTCCCAGTCAGGTGTTGCGACGTTGACGCGAAACCGCGGCCCCCGCACGGCGGTGCGCCCGACTGCCGAAAACGAAGAATCCCTGCCCGGATTCCCGGCCAGGGATTCTTCGCTCAGCGGAAGCGCACTAGTAGCCGGAGGGCTGGTCGAACCGCTGGCCGGCAGGGTTGGAGGGCAGAATTGTCATCACCAACAGCGCCAGGCCGCCGAGGAACGGCACCAGGACCAGCAGGATCAGCCAGGCGCTCAGGTTCACGTCGTGGAGGCGCCGCGCCAGCAGGGCCACGGACGGAACGATTGTCCCGAGCCCCCAAATGACAGCAAGGATCAAGCCGACAATGGCACCCGGTCCCGTCACGGCGGTTCCGGACGCATTAGTCGTCGTGCCGGTGCTGGTGATGATGTTGATGACTATCCCGACGATGAGGGACACCAGTGCCCACCACCAGTACTCACTGCGGCTTGCCCGGCCGGAGAAGATGGCGTATTTCTTGAAGAATCGCTGGACGGCCTGCTTGAGGGTAGCCCCATAGAGCGGCGCCCAAAGCGGAGTCTCTCCGGTCTGGGGCGGAAATGCATTCGGTTGCTGCGGATAACTCATGTAGTCCCCTTGAATGAGTGCGAATGACGAGATTCATCCTAGGGCCGCCGTCGGACATGAATGCCTGTTGGGCGGCGAGAATTTACACTGCGTTCACCCGCGCATGTGTGCGGCGCAGGAGGCTAGACCCGGATCAGTGGACGCGGAACCTCAGGCGCCGGTCAACCGTCGTGCTTAATCTCCCGGCTCGAACACCGCGGTTCCCATCATCAGGATGCCGCGCCGGGGTATCCAGAAGTCCCCCAACCTGTCCTGGACTGGCAAGGCAGCGGGTTCTCCCAAGTCGCGTCCCTTGAGCACGGCCCGGCTGTCTGCGACGAACCACATGCGCCGAGGGTGGACGGCAAATCGTTGGCCGTTGGGGGCGAGGCCAGTCAGGCCCAGGTGGCCCGCCCCGAGGAGCGGTCCGGCAACGGCACCCATGGCGCGCAGGAACGCCCGGCTGCGCCACAGCCGGTCCGGAACGGCACCGGACACCACCGTCATGAATCTGGTGATCGTCGTGGAGCGCAGCGTGAGCTGCCAGTGCAGCGCAGCGCCGCCGTCGACGTCGACGTCGACGTCGACCGTGAAAGCGTGGCTGCCGCTCCACGTGAGGGAAATGCGGGAGGTTGACGCCGAATCGAGGGCGGCGCCGAAGTACCGGGGGCACGAGAGTCCTGGGGCCACGGTGCCATGCATTGACCATGCTCCGGCGGGGTCGCGGATCCAGACCGAGGTGTACCCCGGCCCGATCGATGACCCGGCGAAGCGCCGCAACGCCAGTACGTAGCCTGAACTGAACGGAACCCCGGTGACGCCGAACCCGGTGAAGGATTCTTCTTCCCCCGCGACGTCCCCCGCGGCGCCGTGCGCAGTAGAGCGCGCGGCGGCCCGCTCGGCGGCTTCAACCAGCGCCTGGGGACTCTGCATGGCATCAGCCTCCGGATTGCGGCGGGCCCGCTCTGTAACTCTACGTGCGCAATCTACATGTGGACGTGGAGCCGCCGGGCTGCTTCGGAGATGGAGCCGCTCAGGGACGGGTACACGGTGAAAGTGCTGGCGATGTCGTCGACGTGCAGCTTCTGGGTCACGGCGATCGAGATCGCGAAGATGAGCTCGGAGGCGTTCGGGCCCACCACCACCCCGCCGATCACGGTGCCGGAGCCCTTGCGGGCGAAGATTTTGATGAAACCGTCGCGGTGGTTGCGCATCTTGGCGCGGGCGTTGCTGCGCAGGGACAGCTTGATGACGTCGGCCTGGTACTTGCCCGAATCAATCTCGGCCTCGGAGACGCCCACGTTCGCAATCTCGGGCGAGGTGAAGATGTTGGATGCCACCTGGTGCAGCTTAAGGGGCATGACACTGTCGCCCAGGAAGTGCGCGATCGCGATCCGGCCCTGCATCGCGGCGACGGAGGCGAGCGCCAGCACGCCGGTGCAGTCGCCCGCGGCGTAGATGTTCGGCGCAGTGGTGCGCGAGACGCCGTCGACCTTGATGTGGCCGCTCTCGGTCAGCGCGACGCCGGCTTCCTCCAGGCCGATGCCGGCCGTGTTGGGGATGGAGCCGACGCAGACCAGGCAGTGGCTGCCGGTCACCTTCGAACCGTCGCCGAGGGTGACCACGACGCCGTCGTCCGTGCGCTCGACCGTCTCGGCGCGGGCGCGGGAGAGGACCTTGAGCCCGCGGCGTTCGAAGACGCCCTCGAGGACCTCGGCGGCGTCGGTGTCCGAGCCCGGCAGCACGCGGTCGCGGCTGGAAATCAGGGTGACCTTGGAACCCAGGCCGTTGTAGGCCGAGGCGAATTCCGCGCCCGTGACGCCGGAACCCACCACGATCAGCTCTTCGGGGAGCACGTCCATGTTGTAGATCTGGGCCCAGTTGAGGATGCGCTCACCGTCCGGGCGGGCCGTGGGCAGCTCGCGCGGGTGGGCGCCGACCGCCAGCAGGATGGTGTCTGCTTCCACCGTCTCGGTGCCGTTGGCGGTGAGGACCTCGATGGTGTGGTTGTCCAGCAGCCTGCCGGAACCGATCAGGATGCGGACGTTCTGGTGTTCCAGCCCGACTTGGATGTCCTCCGACTGCTTCCGCGCCAGCCGCAGCAGGCGGTCGTTGATGTGCTTGAGGTCCGCGCGCATCGTGGGGGTGCAGTCGCCGCCGTCGAGGTCGAATTTAACCCCGAGCTCGCCGGCCTCGCCGACGCGGGTCATCAGATCTGCCGTCGCGATCAGGGTTTTGGACGGAACGACGTCGGTCAGCACCGCCGAGCCGCCGAGCCCCGCACGCTCGATGATGGTGACCTGCGCCCCCAGCGAGGCGGCGACCATGGCGGCCTCGTAGCCGCCAGGCCCTCCGCCGAGAATTGCGATGCGGGGTGAGCTGAAGTCAGGATGCGTAGTCACAATCAACCATTGTCCACCATCCGAACCGGAGCCACCAAGAATCCGGGCCGCGCGCGGGTCCGGCCGTGCATGCTGGGCAGCGGGCCCCGGCCGCGATAACTTGTACCGGTGAGTACAACAGAATTCCTGAACACGGACCCTTTCGACGCCGCCCGCGCCGCCGCCGACTACATCGCCGCAGAGACGGGCGTCGACTCCCATGACGTCGCGCTGGTCCTCGGCTCGGGCTGGGGCGACGCCGCCGAGCTCATCGGCGAGACCACGGCCACCTTGTCCGCCGCCGAAATCCCCGGCTTCTCCGCACCGTCCGTGGTGGGGCACGTGGGCACCATCCGCTCGGTCCTGACCAAAGAGGGCAAGCGCGCCCTGGTACTGGGCGCACGCACGCACTACTACGAGGGCAAGGGCGTCCGAGCCGTGGTGCACGGGGTGCGCACCGCCGCCGCGGCCGGCTGCAAGACCCTCGTGCTGACCAACGGCTGCGGCGGGCTCAACGAGAACTGGACGCCCGGCACGCCGGTGCTCATCAGCGACCACATCAACCTCACCGCCACCTCTCCGTTGGAAGGGGCAACGTTCGTGGACCTGACGGACCTGTACTCCTCCCGGATCCGCGGGCTGGCCCGCGAGGTGGACCCGTCGCTGGACGAGGGCGTCTACGCCCAGTTCACCGGCCCGCACTATGAGACGCCCGCCGAGGTGCAGTACGCCAAGCGGATCGGCGCCGACCTGGTGGGCATGTCCACGGCGCTTGAGGCGATCGCCGGCCGTCACGCCGGCATGGAGGTCTTCGGCATCTCGCTGGTGACCAACCTCGCCGCCGGGATCAGCCCCGTGCCGCTCAGCCACGGGGAAGTCCTCGAGGCCGGCGAGGCCGCCGGCCCGCGGATTTCCAAGCTGCTGGCAGACATCATCGCCAAGCTCTGATCCTGGTTCTGGGCTGGGCCCCGCGACCGGTCCTGGGCCACCCGGCTGCGGCTATTCCGCGGCCAGGTAGTCCAGGACCTTTGCCTTGTCCGCCGGGAACCGCCGCTCCATCGAGTCCGCGATCCCGGCGATGCTCTGGCGGGCCAGCGCCTGCCGCCAGGCGAGTTCGGCCTGGCGCATGGTCTGGGAAATCAGGCACGTCCGCGCGAAGTTCTCCTGCCGGTCCGGTTCCGGAACATTTCCGAGGATCGCCTCGCACCGGAATGCCGGGTCCTGGCCCTCCAGCGCCAGCACGATGTCCAGCACGGTGATGTTTTCGGGCCGGCGCGCCAAGAGAAAGCCGCCGCGGGGACCCGACACCGAGTCCAGGACGCCGGCCCGGACCAGCGACTGAAACTGCTTGTTGAGATAGGCCGCCGGGAGTTTGTAGAACTCGGCCAGCCGGGCACTGTTCACCGGCTCACCGGGCGGTGTCCATGCCATGTTGACGCAACTGTGCACGGCCCATTCGACACCACGGCCCATTTTCATATTCCAGACGCTACGTGTCCGGAAATTTGGGTGTCAAGGTCCCGCGAAAGGCCTCGAGATGGAACTGAAACCCGAACTCTCGATTGTCTGGGCAGGAATCGCCCACGATTGGCGATAGTTTGGTTCCATGACGTCTTCTGATGCCGAACTCGCCCGCCTCCTGAGCGATGCCCGCGATTGGGCAAGCCAGGACCCGGACCCCGCCACCGCCGCCGCCCTCTCCGAACTGGTCCGCCTCGCCGACGGGGGCGTCGCCGCGGCCCGCCAGGAACTGGCCGACAGCTTCAGCGGCACCCTGCAGTTCGGCACCGCTGGACTGCGGGCAGCCCTCGGCCCGGGTCCGAACCGGATGAACCGCGTGGTGGTCCGCCGCGCCGCCGCCGGCTTCACCGCCTTCCTCACCAACGCGGTCGGGCAGGCCTCCCCCGGCACCCGGCCGCGCGCCGTCGTCGGCTATGACGCCCGTTACAACTCCGACATTTTCGCCGAGGAAACAGCGGCGATCCTCACCGCGGCGGGGGTTGAGACCTTCCTGATGCCGGCCGCGCTGCCCACCCCGCTGCTCGCCTACGCGGTGCGGGCGCTGGACTGCGACGGCGGCGTCATGGTTACCGCCAGCCACAACCCGCCGCAGGACAACGGCTACAAGGTGTACCTCGGCCGTCACGCGGTGGAGGAAAGCGGCCGCGGCGCCCAGATCGTGGCACCCTACGATGCCCTGATAGCGGCGAAGATCGACGCCGTCGGCGCCCTGGACTCGATCGTCCTGGCCGCGGACGGGTGGACTGTGCTGGAGCCCTCGATTGCGGGCGACTACCAGCGCGCCGTCGCGGCTCTGGCGGTTCCTGAGCACTTCCCGGCCCGCGGGCTGAAGATCGTCCTGACCCCCATGCACGGGGTGGGCGGGGAAACGGCCGTGGCGGTGCTGAACGCCGCCGGATTCGACGACGTCACGCTCGTCACCGAACAGGCGCAGCCGGATCCGGACTTCCCCACGGTGAACTTCCCGAACCCGGAGGAGCCCGGGGCGCTGGATCTCGCCCTCGAGGCGGCGACGCGCGAGGACGCCGACATCGTGATCGCCAACGATCCCGACGCCGACCGGGCAGCGGTGGCGGCGAAGGATCCTGATACCGGCGCGTGGCGCATGCTGCGCGGCGACGAGGTAGGCGCATTGCTCGGTGCCCACGTCGTGGCGCGGCAGGCCGCCAGTGGCGAAGCACCGGCCGGCGTGTTCGCCAACTCGATCGTGTCCTCCCGGCTGCTGGCGCGGATCGCGGCCGCGGCAGGCTACGCGCACGAGGAAACCCTGACCGGTTTCAAGTGGATTGCCCGGGTGCCGGGGCTGGTCTACGGCTACGAGGAGGCGCTGGGCTATTGCGTTGCTCCGTCGCTGGTGCGCGACAAGGACGGCATTTCGGCTGCGGTCCTCATTGCCGAACTCGCGGCGGCCGCAAAGGCTGAGGGCAAGACGATCTTTGACACCCTGGACGAGCTCTACCTGGTGCACGGGCTGCACGCGAGCGACCAGCTCAGCATCCGGGTGGCGGACCTCGGCCTGCTGGACGCGATGATGAACCGGCTGCGAGTGAGCCCGCCGGAATCGTTTGGCGGCTCCGGCGTCGAGGCCGTCACGGACCTTGCCGAGGGCAGCGAACTCCTCCCGCCCACCGAGGGCCTGCTGTACCTGACCCGGGACCTCAGCCGCGTGATCATCCGTCCCAGCGGCACGGAACCGAAGCTCAAGTGCTACCTGGAAGTCATCCGCAGTGTCGGCTCGGCCGCCGAGCTTCCGGCAGCCCGGGACGAGGCCCGCACGGCCCTGGACGGCGTCCTTGCGGACGTCCGCGAGGCACTGGGCCTCTAGAGCCGCACCTCAATGTACCCGCCCACAATCCGGGTACCGAAGGTGGCGAGGCGGAGTTCCGGGCTGCCGAGGCATTCTCCGGTGCCGAGGTCGTAGACCTCCTTGTGCAACGGAGATGCCACCGTGGGCCGGTCCCCGCGGGATCCGGTGATGCCGCGTGCCATGACGTTCGCCCCGGTGGCCGGGTCCTCCTGCGCGACGGCGAAAACCTCCCCGGACAGGGTGCGGAACACGGCCACCTGGCGGCCCGCAATCAGTGCCGCCTCGCCCCAGGCAGGTTCCAGGTCCGCCACGGCGCACACCCGGTGCCAGCCGGCTGCGGCTTCAGTAATTTGGTCCTCAACGTCGTGTACGGCGGTTTCAAGTACGGCGGTCATCCCGGCCCCTCTCTGATACATCCCTTACGGGCTCAACCGCTGCTGCGGCCACATATTCAAGCTAGGCGCGCGGTGTTTCATCCGGACGCGCCGGATGTGTCCGGCGCGTAAAAGAGAGCTCACACGGCGGGAAATGCATTCGTGATGCAGAAGTTAAGATCACGAAACATAAGGGAAACTGAAGCGAAATTCCGGTTGCCTAGTCTGGGACGACAAGCTGCAGAGCACCGTCTGCGGCCCATGCGAAAGGCCCACCGTGACCGGACACCCCTCAAGCCACCCGATCCAGGGCGCAACCAGCGCCGCCCCGCGCCGTATTGTGGTGGCCGGCGGCGGCCCCGCAGCGCACCGGTTCGCCGATGCCATGCACGCCCGCGGACTCGATGGCTGGCACGTTACCGTCCTCACCGAGGAAGCCCACCTCCCCTATGACCGCGTCGCGCTGAGCAAGGCACTCACCGACAGCGACGTCGACCTCACCCTGGGCAGCGCTTCCATGTGGGACCACACGGCCCTGAACCTCAAGACCGGCGAGCGCGTCACCAGCATCGACGCCGCCGGCAAGACCGTCCGGACCGCGGCGGGAACCGTCTATCCGTATGACGAGCTGGTGGTAGCGACGGGCTCGGACGCTGCCCGCCTGCCCATCCCGGGCGCCGAACTCACCCATGTGTACCGCACCCTTGAGGACGTCTGGTCCATCAACAAGGCCATCGCGGACCTCACCGCGAAGCTGGGCCGGAAGGTCAACGCGGTCACGATCGGCGGCGGTCTGCTGGGCCTGGAATCAGCCGCCGGCACCGAACAGCTCGGCGCCACCCCGATCGTCATCAACGGCTCGCCGTGGCTCATGAACACCCAGCTGGACGAGGGTGCCGGCCAGGCGCTCGGCCGGCTGATCGAGGCCAAGGGCTTCACCGTCCACGGCGGGGTGTTCCCCTCCGAGGTCATCTCTGACGACGACGGCCAGGTCACCGGCGTCCTCATGGCCGACGGCCGGATCATCGACGCCGACATCGTGATCGTCGCGATCGGCGTGCGGCCCCGCGACGAACTGTTCCGGGCGGCGGATGGCCCGGATGGGCAAAAGGGACCGCAGCAGTTCCAGCTCGGCCAGCGCGGCGGCGTCGTCATCTCCGACGACTGTTCCACGGATGTTCCCGGCATCTGGGCGATCGGCGAGGTCGCCAACTTCGGCGGCATGTGCCTGGGACTCGTGGCCCCGGCCAACACGATGGCCGAAATCGTCGCGGACCGGCTGCACGGCGGCGACGCGACCTTCCCCGGCTTCGACACCGCCACCAAGCTCAAGCTCTCCGGCGTCGACGTCGCCAGCTTCGGTGACGCCTTCGCCCGCACGGAACACGCGCTCGAGATCGTCTACGCCGACCCCGCCCGCGGCGTCTACCAGAAGATCGTCACCACCGACGATGCCAAGACCCTGCTCGGCGGCATCTTCGTCGGCGACGCCTCGCCCTACACCTCCCTGCGCCCCATGCTGGGCCGCGAACTGGCCGCCGAACCCGGCGCCTACCTCACCGCGGCCGGCGGCGGTGACGCCGGGGACGGAGTCTTGGAGATCCAACTGCCGGATGACGCGATCCTGTGTTCCTGCAACAACGTCTCGGCCGGAACCATCCGTGACACCGTCAACGGCTGCGGGAGCTGCGACGGCAACGCGCCGGTCCGGGAACTCGGCGAGCTCAAGGGCTGCACCCGCGCCGGCACCAGCTGCGGTTCCTGCGTGCCGATGCTCAAGAAGCTGCTCGAAACCGAACTGACCAAGTCCGGCGTCGAAGTCTCCAAGGCCCTGTGCGAACACATCGAGCTCTCCCGCCAGGAACTCTTCGACGCCATCCGGGTCCTGGAGCTGACCTCCTTCGAGGAGATCATGGCCAAGTACGGCACCGGCGCCGGCTGCGATATCTGCAAGCCGACCATCGCCAACATCCTCGCCAGCCAGAACAGCGCCTACGTCCTGGACGCCGGCCGCGGCACCCTGCAGGACACCAACGACCGCGCCCTGGCCAACATGCAAAAGGACGGCACCTACTCGGTGGTCCCGCGGATCGCCGGCGGCGAGATCACCCCGAAGAAACTCGGCGTGATCGCCACGGTCGCCGAGCAGTACGGCCTCTACACCAAGATCACCGGCGGGCAGCGGATCGACATGTTCGGCGCCCGGCTGGAGCAGCTGCCCGAAATCTGGAAGGTCCTGGTCGATGCCGGCTTCGAATCCGGCCAGGCCTACGGCAAGAGCCTGCGCACGGTGAAGTCCTGCGTCGGCTCCACCTGGTGCCGCTTCGGGGTCCAGGATTCGGTGGCCATGGCCATCGCGCTCGAGCTGCGCTACCGCGGCCTCCGCAGCCCGCACAAGCTGAAGATGGGCGTCTCCGGCTGCGCCCGCGAATGTGCGGAGGCCCGGGGCAAGGACGTCGGCGTCATCGCCACCGCCGACGGCTGGAACCTGTACGTCGGCGGCAACGGCGGCGCCACTCCGGCGCACGCCCAGCTGCTGGCCAAGGACCTCGACGACGAAACCCTGATCAAGTACATCGACCGCTACTTCATGTACTACATCCGCACGGCCGACCGGCTGCAGCGCACCGCGCGCTGGCAGGAAGAGCTCGACGGCGGCATCAAGCACGTCGAGGACGTGGTGGTCCACGACACCCTGGGCATCGCCGAGGACCTCGAAGCCGCCATGGCCAAGCACGTTGACACCTACGTGGACGAATGGGCCGACACCCTGAAGGATCCCGAACGCCTCCGCCGCTTCCGCTCCTTCGTCAACGCCCCGGACCAGAAAGACGATTCGATCACCTTCGTCTCCGACGAGCGCGGCCAGATGCGCCCCGCGACAGCGGAGGAGAAGGCGCGGGCCGGGCAGCAGCCGGTCCTGATCGGGGCTTCCATTCCGGTCCGGGCCACCACCCCGGGACTGCCTGACGAGAACGAGGTATAGCCATGCAGCTCACCATTGACCTCACCGGACGCGAAGTCCTGGTCACGGGCGCGGACCACGCCGCCCGTCAGGCCGTGCGGCGCTATGAGGCGGCCGGCGCCGTCGTGTTCCGCCTCAGCACCCCGCAGGGCGCCGGCATTGACGGCCCGCTGCCCGAGCGCCCGTTCCTGGTCGCGGCGGTCGACGACGGCCAGCCCGGCTGGGAGGCCCTCCTCGGCCGGTGCCGTGCCACCGGCATCCCGGTGGCGGCCGAGCCCCCGGCCGGCGCGGCGGGCCACGTCACGCTGGTCGGCGGCGGACCCGGGACCACCGAGCTGCTCACGGTCGCCGCCGTCGCCGCGCTGCGCGATGCCGACGTCGTCTTCTACGACCGGCTCGCCCCGTACCAGGACCTGCCGTCCCTGACCACGGCAGAGCTAGTGGATGTGGGCAAGAAGCCCGGCCACCACAAGGTCAGCCAGGCCGACATCGAAAAGCTCATGGTGGAAAGCGCGCTGGCCGGCAACAACGTGGTCCGCCTCAAGGGCGGGGACCCCTATGTGTTCGGCCGCGGCGGCGAGGAAGTCGCGTCCTGCGTCGCGGCCGGGGTTCCGGTCCGCGTCATCTCCGGAGTCACCAGCGCCATCTCGGTTCCGGCCGCCGCCGGCATCCCGGTCACGCACCGCGAAGTCAGCCACATGTTCACCGTGGTCTCCGGCCATGCCCCGCTGACCGAGAACGAACTGACGCACCTCGCCGGGCTCGGCGGAACCATTGTGGTCCTGATGGGCATCGGCACCCTGCACCACCTCGCGGCCGGACTCCGCCGGGCCGGGATGCGGGCCGACATGCCGATGGCGGTCGTCGAACGCGGCTACCGCCCCGGCCAGCGCACCACGATCGCCGAGCTGGGCACCATCACCTCCGCAGCCGCGGACTGCAGCAACCCCGCCGTCCTGGTGATCGGGGACGTTGTCCGGGTGGCCGAAGCCAACCGGGGCTGTGCCGATGCCACGGCATCGCTCGACCGTCTGGCCGCATCACTGATGGAGGCGTAAGGATTCCCATGAGCGCATTGAACGCCGTCGCCGCAACCTTCCCGGAGCCCGGCGCACCACTGTCCTCCTTGAACCCCGCCCTCGCCTCCGCACTGACCGCCGGCGCGACCGCCGGCGCCCCCGCGCCCGAACCCGCCGAGGACGCGACCGACCGGGACCTTCCCCTGGACGGCTTCCGGATCGGCGTCACCTCGCACCGCCGTTCGCAGGACCTCATCGAGGCCCTGGAACGCCGCGGTGCCGAGGTGCTTCACGCCCCGGCACTGAAGATCGCCCCGGTCCGGGAGGACCAGAGCCTGATCGAGGACACCCGGGCGATCATCGCCGCCCGGCCCGATCTTTGCATCGCGACCACCGCCTACGGCATGCGCCGCTGGTGCGAGGCCGCGGACACGTTTGGCATTGGCGACCAGCTGCTGGAGACCCTCTCCGCCACCCGGATGTTCGTCCGCGGGCCCAAAGCCCGCGGCGCCGTGCGCGCCGCCGGGCTCGCCGACGTCGGAATCAGCAGCGACGAAACCACGTCCACGCTCGTGGACATGCTCCTGGCCGAGGGTGTGCGCGGCAAGACAGTCGCGGTGCAGCTGCACGGCTACACCGATGTCCGCCAGCTCGAGCGCCTGCGCATGTCCGGCGCCACCGTCCTGACGGTCACCCCGTACCGCTGGGTCAAGCCCGACGGCGCCGACCGGCTGCCCAAGCTGATCGAAGCCGCGTGCAGCGGCAACCTGGATGTCCTGACGTTCACCAGCGCGCCCGCCGTGGACGCGATGTGGAGCACGGCGCACGAGATGGGCGTCTACAAACAGCTCGTGGAGAGCCTGAAGACCACCGTGGCGACCGCCGTCGTCGGGCCCATCACCGCGCAGCCGCTGCTCGATGCCGGGCTGCACCCGCTGATCCCGGAACGGTTCCGGATGGGCGCCCTGATCCGGCTGGTCTGCGAGCACCTGGCGCTGAACCACGTCCGCCGGCTCGACACCGTTTCCGGCAGGGTGGAGCTGCGCGGCCGGTCGCTGCGCATCAACGGCGAGCCGGTCGAGATGGCGCCCGCACCGCTGTTGCTGCTGCGCGCGCTCATCGGCGCCGGCGGGGCAGTGCTGTCCCGCGAGGCACTCTCGGACCTGCTGGAGCTGCGCGGTTCCGTGCATGCCCTGGACATGACCGTCAGCCGGCTGCGGTCCGCGCTGCCGGACACCCGGCTGGTGGAAACCGTGGTGAAACGCGGCTACCGGATCAGGGTCTAACCCAACGCGGGGTCACATAGCGCCCATCCCACCGCTATCTATAGGCGCTAAGTGACCCCGCGTTGCTTTGCTGCCGGCCTTCGCGGGGTGTGACCCACGGCATTACCGGCCGGTAAATACTGGCGAACGGGCAGGGCAGAAGCGGCAACACCCGGGAAACACCCCGGAAAAATCGGACGCCTACGCTGGGGTTCATCAAGCACACCGGCCACACGATGGCCGCCCAGCGAAAGGGCCAGCACATGTCCGCTCCGGCAATGTCTCCCATCTCCACTTCCTCCCTGACAGGCGCTCCGGCTGCCGCCGCCACCACGGCCGCCCGGCCCAGGATCGTCATCGCCGGCGCCGGCCGGGCCGCCCAGGCGCTCGTCCGGCAGCTCACCCGGACCCCGTTCGCCGGCGCCATCACGGTCCTCAGCAACCGGGACGACGCACCCGAGGAATTGCTGGAGCTCGCCGTCCTGCCCCAGGTATCCGTCCGCTTCGGCCAGCCGGCCAGCTATATCGACGCGGAAAACCGCAGCGTGACCACCGCCGACGGCATGGAGTTCGACTACGACGAGCTCGTCATCGCCACCGGTTCCGCTCCCGCCGAGGCTCCGGTGGAAGGTGCCGCCCGCTGCCTGAGCTATTCCACGATCGACGACGCCGCCGGGCTGGGCGAGGCCGTCAAGGACGTCACCCGGGTCCTGGGCCGCCGCCCCCTCGGCATCCTGGTCGGCACGGGTTCGGCCGCCGGCCAGGCCGAGGCCGTGCTCCGGTCCCGCGGCGTCCGCCCGGTCCGCACCACCGTCCGTCCCGCCGCCGTCGTTCCCACCGCCGCCGGGTCCGCCCTGCCGGCGTCGGGCATCGTCTTCGAGGACGGCTCCAGCATGAACGGTGACCTCGTGATCCTCGCCGAGGAGCGCATCGCCCGCGACGAGCTGGCCGCCACGGCCGGGCTCGCGACCGCTGCCGGCGGCGGGATCGTCATCGGCCAGGACTTCCGCACCTCCGTGCCGGGCATCTGGGCGATCGGTGACGCGGCAGCCTACGACGGCGTCCGGCTGGGGCTGCTCGTGGCCTCCGGTTCCGCGGCGTCGGTGTGCGCTTCCCAGTTGCTTCAGGCCACCATGGGCCGGCCCCTGGCGGCCGCCGCCTGACGTGCCGGGGAGGCCCGGCCGGGGGCATCCGCCGGGCACATTCCTATGGCAAGATGGTTCCCTGATAAGCCGCGCACCACGCGGCGCCGCCAGGGCCCGCAGGCCCACAAGGCCCGGGAAGGGACCGCCGCGTCCCAGGCCCGCCACGAAAGGGACCACCATGAGCCAAGAAGCCGCCACCGGGGGGACGCCCAACATCGCCTCCTACATCGACCACACCCTGCTCAAGCCGGAGGCCAGCGAGGCGGAGATCCTCAAGGTCTGCGCCGAGGCGGCGGAGTACCACTTCAAGTCGGTCTGCGTGAACCCGGTATGGGTCAAGACCGTCAAGAAAGCGCTCAAGGGATCCGGCGTCCTGACGTGCTCCGTGGTGGGATTCCCGCTGGGCGCCACGCCGAGCGACGTCAAGGCCTTCGAGGCCCGCGGCGCGGTCCTGGACGGTGCCGAAGAAGTGGACATGGTCATCAACATCGCCGCGGCCCGTGCCAATGACAAGGGCGCGCTGGTGGACGACATCGCCGCCGTCGCGGCCGCCGTGCACGAGGGCGGAGCCATCCTGAAGGTCATCATCGAAACGGCGCTGCTGGGCGATGACCAGAAGGTGCTCGCCTGTGAGGCCGCGGTGGAAGCCGGGGCGGACTTCGTGAAGACCTCCACGGGCTTCAACGGCGGCGGGGCCACTGCCGAGGACGTCGCTCTCATGCGCCGCGCCGTCGGCCCGGACCTGGGTGTCAAGGCCTCCGGCGGCGTGCGTTCCCTGGCCGATGCTCAGGCTATGATTGCTGCAGGTGCAACACGTATTGGCGCCAGCTCCGGTATCGCGATCGTCAAGGGTGAACAGGGTTCGTCCGCGTACTGACCGTGCCGGCACCGCCCACAGTTTTGAGCCCCCCGGGGCCGAGGAGGAACGAATGTCCAGCAACACCACCCCGTCCCGGCGCGTCGAGAACAGCCTCGGATCCAGCATCGCCCTGTTCGTGCCGATGATGGTCCTGTTCCTCGGTGCGATCTACTCGCTGTCCTTCCTGACGCTGGAAAACACCTGGCCGATGGCCGTCTGCCTGATTCTCTTCGCGGCCGCGTTCTGGATCCCCCAGACCCTGCTGGGCCGCTCGGATTCGGCCGGCGAAAACTAGGCCTCTCCTGACCCTTAAATGACTGAAGCTCCGGTTCATCCGGAGCTTCAGTCATTTAACCGGTGGCAGTCCTAGCCGGGCACCAGTGCGAACAGGCCCTTGACCAGCCCCGTGCCGAGGGCCAGGGCCGCGGGGAAGTGCGCTTTGGCCACCGCCAGGCCGGCGCCAAACATCCCCACCATGGCGTAGCCGCTTACCGGGATCAGGACGAACCATTCCCGCCGCGAACCCGCCCGGCCCAGCAGCGGGATGGAGAACGCCCCGTTGGCCCTCCAGATGTTCTTCAGCAGCGGCAGTTTCCGCAGGACCTTGGGCGGCTTGATCACAAGTGGCCAGAGCAGCGGCACTCCCCCGGTGGTGATCATGTCCCCCACAATGTGCACCAGCACCCCGGTAAGCATCGAAACCGGCAGCCAGGTCCACTGGTGCGGCGCGAACCACGTCACGAGTCCGGCCATGAGCAGCCCGACGATCCAGTTGCTGATCCAGCCGAATTTCGGGAAGAGTTTCAGTGCCTTCGCGGCGATGTTGATCATGAACATGCACAGCAGGCCGGCTCCGACGGACAGCAGCCCCCACTGGGTCTGCACCTGCCACTGCCCGGCGATCGTGGCCAGCAGCACGAAGAACGCCGCGCCCAGCACCGAATGAGTGCCCTGCCGGTGGCCCCCGCTGGCGTTCTCAATGCCGCGCGCCACCAGGTTGGACAGCGGCGGCAGCGCGTGCGCCACCGTGCTGGCACGGTGGTCCCAGTCGCAGACCAGCGCGGTCCCCGCCGTCGCCATCGCGCCGATCACGATTCCGGTGGGATCCAGCGGGTACCAGCCGAGCGCATACGAGCCGGTCGAGGCAATGGCTACCCACGCCGCGGCTCCCGACGCGGCGTGATGTCCTCCCATCATTCTTTTATTTCACCGCCGGTGTGGCCGAGACAGGGGCGTCGGAGAAGATGTTGCGGATCACGCCGTTGGCCCACTCCAGGATCTCGGCGTCCTGCAGGTCCCGGCCGCCGATCCTGGCCGTCTTGGGCTTCGGAACGAGCACGGCGTCCAGAGCCGGCTTCGCCTGCGCGCCGGGGTACATCCGGGTCAGGCGCATGAGCTTGGACTCGGGCAGTTGCGCCGGGGAGAACTTGATGAAGTTGCCCTGCAGCGCGACGTCGGACAATCCGGCCTCGCGGGCGCCCACCCGGAACCGGGCGACGTCGATCAGGTTGGTGGCCGGCAGCGGCAGCTCGCCGTAACGGTCCACGAGCTCCGCGAGGACCTCCTCGATCGCCTCGTAGGTGATGGCGCTGGCGAGTTTGCGGTAAGCCTCCAGGCGCAGCCGTTCGCCCGGCACGTAGTCGTGCGGCAGGTGCGCGTTGACCGGCAGTTCGATCTTCATTTCGGCGGCCTTCTCCTCCGCCTCGCCCCGGTATTCGGCTACGGCCTCGCCGACCAGCCGGATGTAGAGGTCGAAGCCGACGCCTTGGATGTGGCCGGACTGCTCGCCGCCGAGCAGGTTGCCGGCGCCGCGGATCTCCAGGTCCTTCATGGCCAGCTGCATGCCGGCGCCGAGCTCATTGTGCGTTGCGACGGCCTTGAGCCGTTCCAGCGCCACCTCGCCCAGCGGCTTCTCCGAAGGGTAGAGGAAGTAGGCGTAGGCGCGTTCACGGCCGCGTCCCACACGTCCGCGCAGCTGGTGCAGCTGGGAGAGGCCGTACTTGTCCGCGCCGTCCACGATCAGGGTGTTGGCGTTGGAGATGTCCAGGCCGGTCTCAATGATGGTGGTGCAGACCAGGACGTCGAAGCGCTTTTCCCAGAAGTCCACGATGATCTGCTCCAGCCGGCTCTCGGACATCTGCCCGTGCGCCACCTCCACCCGGGCCTCAGGGACCAGTTCGCGGATCTTCGCCGCGGTGCGGTCGATCGTGGACACCCGGTTGTGGACGAAGAACACCTGGCCTTCGCGCATCAGCTCACGGCGGATCGCGGCGGAAGTCTGCTTGTCCGTGTACGGGCCCACATACGTCAGCACGGGGTGCCGTTCCTCCGGCGGGGTGGCCAGGGTGGAGGTTTCGCGGATGCCGGTCAGGGACATTTCCAGTGTGCGCGGAATCGGGGTGGCGCTCATGGCCAGGACGTCGACGTTGGTGCGCATCTTCTTCAGCGCTTCCTTGTGTTCGACGCCGAAACGCTGCTCCTCGTCCACGATCACCAGGCCGAGGTCCTTGAAGCCGAAGTCCTTGGACAGCAGCCGGTGCGTGCCGATCACGACGTCCACGGAACCGGACTTGACGCCGTCGGCGGTTTCTTTGGCCTCCTTGCCGGTCTGAAAGCGGGACAGCGGCTTGACGACGAGGGGAAAGCCGGAAAACCGCTCGGTGAACGTCTCGTAGTGCTGCTGGGCGAGCAGCGTGGTGGGCACCAGCACGGCGACCTGCTTGCCGTCCTGGACCGCTTTGAACGCGGCCCGGACAGCGATCTCTGTCTTGCCGTAGCCGACGTCGCCCGAGATCAGCCGGTCCATCGGGATCTCCCGCTCCATGTCGGCCTTGACCTCGTTGATGGTGGTCAGCTGGTCCGGGGTCTCCACGTACGGGAAGGCCTCCTCCAGTTCCCGCTGCCACGGGGTGTCCGGGCCGAAGGCGTAGCCGCGGGAGGCCATCCGGGCCGAGTACAGCCGGATCAGCTCGCCGGCGATCTCCTTGACCGCCTTGCGGGCCTTGGACTTGGTGCTCGCCCAGTCCGCGCCACCCATCTTGCTCAGCGCCGGAGTGTCGCCGCCCACGTACCGGGTGACCTGGTCCAGCTGGTCGGTGGGCACGAAGAGCCGGTCGCCCGGGGCTCCGCGCTTGGACGGGGCGTACTCCAAGACCAGGTATTCGCGCACGCCCTCGCCGCCACCGGCAACCTTGCGCTGGATCAGCTCCACGAACCGGCCGATGCCGTGCTGTTCGTGCACCACGGAGTCCCCGGCCACGAGCTGCAGCGGATCCACGGCATTCCGCCGCTTGGACGGCATCCTGCGCATGTCCTTCGTGGAACCGGCCGAGGTCCGGCCCAGCAGGTCAGCCTCGGTCAGCAGCGCCAGCTTGAGCGGATCCAGGACAAAACCGCGGCCGACGGCGGCGGTGGTCACCTCGATCAGCCCGGCCTGCGGATCGGCCTCGAGCGTGTCAACCCGCGCGCACGGGATGTCGTTGTCGTGGAAGAGTTCGGCGAGGCGCTGCGCCGGGCCCGGGCCCTCGGTGACCACGACGATCCGCCACTGGTCCCGGACGCGGGAGCCGATGAAGTCCATCATTTCCGCCACGTCGCCCTGGTAGCCGCGGGGTTCCCGGGCGTGCAGGTTCAGCACGTCGACGTCGGGCAGCAGCTCCTCGTCGCTGGCCAGCGAGGTGATGGACCACCAGGAGACGCCGTGCTCGAGGGCCGCGGTGCGGGTTTCGGTCAGCGAGCGGAAGCTGGCCGAGTGCAGCGCTTCGGACGCCGCAGAGGTCAGATCAAGAGGTGCGGTGCCGCCGTCGGACGCCGTGGACCAGGCGGCCTCGAGGAATTCCTCGTTCGTGGCGGCGAGGTCGTGGGCCCGGGTGCGGACCTTCTCCGGCTCGATCACCACCGCGATGGAACCCGCCGGGAGCTGGTCCAGGAACGGCACCATGGCGTCCACCAGCACGGGGGCCAGCGATTCCATGCCCTCGACGGCGATGCCGCCGGCGATTTTCTCCAGCATGTCCGCGGCGGCCGGGAGCTGGGACTTCAGGGTCGCGGCGCGGGACATGACGGAGGGTGTGATCAGGATTTCGCGGCACGGCGGGGCATGGAGTTCGGTGGGATGGTGCAGGCCGGGCGCGGTCAGCGAGCGCTGGTCGGCGACGGCGAACCAGCGCATCTGGTCCACCTCGTCACCAAAGAACTCGACCCGGATGGGGTGGTCCTCGGTGGGCGGGAAGACGTCCAGCATGCCGCCGCGGACGGCGAATTCGCCGCGGCGGGTCACCATGTCCACCCGGGCGTAGGCGGCGTCGGCCAGGCTCTTGACGACACCGCTGAAGGGGGCCTCCTGGCCGACTTTCAGGGTGACCGGCACCAGTTCGCCGAGTCCGGCGACGATCGGCTGCACGACGGCGCGGACGGGGGCTACCACCACGCGCAGCGCACCGGCGGTGGACGATTCGGGGTGCGCGAGCCGCCGCAGCACAGACAGCCGCCGGCCCACGGTGTCCGAGCGCGGGGAGAGCCGCTCATGCGGCAGCGTCTCCCAGCTGGGGAACTCCGCGATCGTCTCGGCCGGCAGGAAGGCGCGCAGGGCCTCGGTCAGGTCCTCAGCCTCGCGGCCGGTCGCGGTGACGGCCAGGACCACGGGCACTCCCCGGCCAGCCCCTGCAGAGCCGGTTTCGTTTCCCGCCAGGGTCGCGAGTCCGTCCGCCATTTCCGCGAGCAGCGTGGACCGCATTCCGGCCGGGGCGCTGATCTGGTAATCCTCGCTGCGGGCTGCGAACCCGCGGGCGGCCTCGGCCTGGATCCGGGCGTAGTTCCGGTCTTCGGCGAGGACACGGCGCAAACCGGTGAGAGAGGGGCCGTTGAGGCTCATAGCTGTTGCTCCTGATGGGATCACGGGGTGCAGGCAACACGAATAGCCGAAATTCGCGAGAATCCCGGGCCCTCCAAGCCTACCGCGGAGCCTCGGGGCCCGCCGACGGGCCCGGCCGGCGGGACCTGCCCGGGGCGCCGCCGACGGGGCTAGGCTGGCTTCAGGAGCGGGCGGCCCATCCAACGCGGGCCGCGCACCGAATGGCTTGGTAGGCCACCCGCCAACTGCTGGCTGACAAGGAGTCACCATGAACGCCACAACCGCAACCCCCGAACCCGCTGGAACCCCTGCTCCAGCCCCGCAGGCAGCCACCGCGAAGGCCTCATCCCCTAAGACCGTGCTCGTCACCGGGGCCACCGGCTACATCGGCGGCCGGCTTGTCCCCCGGCTCCTGGAAGCCGGGCACAGGGTCAAAGTCGTGGTCCGCACCCCGGCCAAGATCGCCGGCGTGCCCTGGCTGGACGACGTCGAGGTGATCCACAGCAGCCTCGACGACGGGGACGCCCTGCAGGCGGCGCTCGACGGCGTCGACGTCCTGTACTACCTGGTCCATTCCATGGCGGCCGGGGCCGGCTTCGAGGCCAAGGAAAAGACGATGGCCGGGACGGCCGCCCGGGCCGCGGCCGCCGCCGGTGTGGACAGGATCGTTTACCTCGGCGGCCTGCACCCGGCCGGGGCCGAACTGTCCACCCACATGCGCTCCCGCGAGGCGGTGGGGAAGGTGTTCCTGGACAGCCCGGTGGACGCGGTGGTGTTCCAGGCCGGCGTCGTGATCGGCTCGGGTTCGGCGTCGTTCGAAATGATCCGGCATTTGTCCGAGACGCTGCCGCTGATGCCCGCCCCGAGCTGGGTGCGCAACAAGATCGAGGCGATCGCGGTCCGTGACGTCCTGTACTACCTCGTGGCGGCAGCGTCGCTGGAAGGACCCATCAACCGGACCTTCGACATCGGCTGCCGCCAGGTGCTCAGTTACGCCGGAATGATGCAGGAATACGCCGCAGAGGCCCGCCTGCCGCACCGGGTGGTGCTGGCGCTGCCGGTGCCGGCCCCCAAACTGGCCGGTCTGTGGGTGGCACTGACCACCCCCATCCCGCTCTCCATGTCCCTGCCGCTCGTCGAATCACTCCAGCACGACGCCGTCGCCGCCGAGCACGACATCGACGCGTGCATCCCTGCGCCGGAGGGTGGCCTGACCCGCTACCGGCGGGCCGTGGCCCTCGCCCTGGGCAAGGAACGCGACGGCCAGGTGGAGACCACGTGGACCAGCGCCGGCGTCGACGCCGATCCCCTGCCGAGCGACCCGGACTGGTCCGGACACGCCGTGTACGTGGACGAGCGAAGCTTCCAAAGCGACGTGGACCCCAAATATGTGTGGACCGTCATCGAAGGAATCGGCGGCCGGAACGGCTGGTACTCCCTGCCACTGGCCTGGCAGGTGCGCGGCTGGCTGGACAAGCTCACCGGCGGGGCGGGGCTGCTGCGCGGCCGCCGGCACCCGCACCTGCTGGCCGAGGGCGAGGTGGTGGACTGGTGGCGGGTCGAGCGGATCGACCGTGGCCGGCTGCTGCGGCTGCGGGCCGAAATGCGGGCCCCGGGCCGGGCCTGGCTCGAACTTTCCGTGGAGCCGGAGGGGACGGGCAGCCGCTACCGCCAGCGCGCCATCTTCTTCCCCAAGGGCCTCAGCGGCCGCCTCTACTGGCTCGCAGTGCTGCCGTTCCACAGCGTCATTTTTCCCGCCATGTCGCGGAATATCACCGCCGCCGCCCGGGATCTGGAAAACCTCGAATCGGAGCCAGCCCGGCACACCACGTAGGATGTTGGAGCCCGAAACGTCCACTTCCACATCACGGAGGACCCCCCTATGGCCCTGAGTGCATCCACCACCGTTCCGCACAGCGTCGACCGCGTTACCGCGGTTTTCGTCAATGAAGACTTCCTGCGCCACACGAGCGAACTCGTCGGCGGCACCCTGGAATCCTTCGCCATCGACGGTGACACCGCCGGCGCTTTCAACACCACCACCGTGCGGACCATCCCCACCACCCGGATGCCCGACATTGCCCGGAAATTTGTTGGCGAAAGCCTGAAGGTGACGCAGCTGGAGGCCTGGGAGGCCCCCGCCGCCGACGGCTCCCGGCAGAGCAAGATCTCCCTGAAGGTCTCCGGCGCCCCGCTGGACGTGAAGGCTGTCCAGCGTCTCGTGTCCGACGGCGGCAGCACCCGGATCGAGCTCGAGGGCGACGTGACCTCCTCGGTGCCGTTCCTTGGCGGCAAGATCGCCGACGCCGCAGAACCGATGGTCGGAAAGGCCCTGAACCTGCAGTCCCAGCAGGCCCAGGCCTGGCTCGAAAGCCACTGACCCCGTGGAACTGCCCGCGGTCCTCGCCGTCGTCCTGATAGTCGCCGGCGTCTGGTCCCTTGTTGTCTGGCCGCAGTTCCTGCGCCGGGTCATGAAGGATCCGCGTGCCCGCGACGCCAACGGCAAGGCCACGCGCTTCCTGACCGTCCATGTGGTCCTGGTCAGCATCTCCATGCTGCTGGGGGCCGCGACGGCGGCGATTGGCGTGGCCGGGCTGCTCAGCTAGCATCCGGCACACCGGCGGCGGCACGCGCACCCTGCGCCTGCCGCCGCCGGCCGCTAGAATCAGCAAAAAGGTGGACCGCTGAAAGGGGACGCCAGTTGCTACCCCGCCGCGTCGCCATCTGGGGCCTGTGCGCCTGCGTTCCGGTCCTCGGCCTGATTGCCTTCTGGCCGGTGCCCGTTGACCGGGGCGCGGCCACCTACCTCATGCGGTGGCTCCGGCAACTGCACAGCTGGGGCGTCCCTCCCTGGTTCGACTACGGGGTGGTGGAATTTTCCTCAAACGTGATCCTGTTTATTCCGCTGGGCGCCCTGGTCGCCATCATCCTGGGCCTGCGGCTCTGGTGGGGCGGGGCCGTTGCCGGGTTCATCCTCTCCGTCGTGATCGAACTCGGCCAGATGGCGTTCCTGCCGGCGCGCTTTCCGTCCGTCGCCGACGTCGCCGCAAACACGATCGGCGCCATGGCCGGCGCGCTCGTGGCCAGGCTGTTCATGGCACGCCGTGAGGCTGTGCGATCCCGACGTCCACCACGTACCCTGTGAACAGGGCCCGACGGGAGGAAATCGGAACTATGCGGATCTCGGTTATTGGTTGCGGTTACCTGGGCGCGGTCCATGCCGCATGCATGGCAAAGCTGGGTCACGACGTCGTCGGAATCGACGTCGACGAACACAAGGTGGCACAGCTTTCAGCAGGCCACGCCCCCTTTTACGAACCCGTGCTCGACGAACTCTTGTCCCAACTTGAGGAATCGGGCCGGCTGCGGTTCACCACCGACATGGCGGCCGCCCGCGGCGCCGAGGTCCACTTCATCTGCGTCGGAACGCCGCAGAAACGCGGCGAAAACGGCGCCGACCTGCGCTATGTCGACGCCGCCGTCGCCTCGCTCGCTGAATACGTCTCCCCCGGCGACGTCGTCGCCGGCAAATCCACGGTGCCTGTGGGAACCGCCGCGGGCCTGGCCGAGGTGCTGGCGGAGGCAGAGCCCGGCGCCTCGCTGGTCTGGAATCCCGAGTTCCTGCGCGAAGGCCATGCCGTGACAGACACCCTGAACCCGGACCGGTTCGTCTACGGCACGCCGGACGGCAGCGAAGACCATCCCGCGGTGGCCGTCCTCGACAGGGTCTACGAGACTCCCCTGGCAGGCGGGACACCCCGGCTGGTGACGGACTACGCCACGGCGGAACTGGTGAAGACGGCAGCCAACTCGTTCCTCGCGACCAAGATCTCCTTCATCAACGCCATGGCCGAGGTCTGCGAAGCCACCGGCGCCGACGTCACCCGGCTGGCCGATGCGATCGGGCTCGACGAGCGGATCGGGCGGAAGTTCCTGAACGCAGGCATCGGATTCGGCGGCGGGTGCCTGCCCAAGGACATCCGTGCCTTCATGGCCCGCGCCGGCGAGCTGGGGGCGGACCAGGCTCTGACCTTCCTGCGGGAAGTGGATGCGATTAACATGCGGCGCCGGACCCGGGTGGTGGAGCTAACACGCGAACTGTGCGGCGGGTCCCTGTTGGGCCAGCGGGTCGCCGTCCTGGGCGCGGCGTTCAAGCCCGAAAGCGACGACGTCCGGGACTCCCCCGCGTTAAGCGCCGCCGCGCAGCTGCAGCTGCAGGGCGCCGTGGTGACGGTCACCGATCCCCAGGCCCTGCCCAATGCCGCCAAGCGCTTCCCGGAACTCCAGCTGGAACCGGACCTGGAGACGACGCTGCACCGGGCCGATGCCGTGCTGCTGCTGACCGAGTGGCAGGCGTACCGGGAGCTGGATCCGCACGCCGCCAAAGCGCTCGTGTCCGCGCCGCGCATCCTGGACGGCCGCAACGTCCTGGACCCTGCCAAGTGGCGGGCGGCCGGCTGGACCTACAAGGGCCTGGGCCGGCCCTGATGTGTTGCCGTCAGGCCGTCAGCGCCTGGCCGAGGGCGTCCTCCGCGGCCACCCAGGAGAGCATGGCGCATTTGACCCGGGCAGCATAACGGGACACGCCCTCAAACGCCGCGGCGTCGCCCAGCACCTCCGGGTCGGCCGGCACCTTCCCGCGCGAGCGCAGCACCTCGCGGAAGCTGTCAATGACGGTGCTGAGTTCCTCGACTGTCATGCCCTCGGCGAGGTCTGTCAGCACGGACGCCGAGGCCATCGAGATCGAGCAGCCGTCGCCGTCCCAGCGCAGCTCACTGACCTTCCCGCCGGCCACGGACACCCGGACCGTGATTTCGTCGCCGCAGGTCGGATTCAGCTGGTGGGACTGCCCGCAGCTGGCCTCCTTGGGCGCGTCCGCGGCGGCGAGGCCGCTGCCGTGCCGGGCCTTGGCATGTTCGAGAATGATCTGCTGGTAAAGCTGGTCAAGACTCATGGATGTCCGTCCTAGGCTTGGAAGTAGGCACGGACATCGGCGACCGCGTTCAGGAACGCGTCCACATCGTCCGTGGTGTTGTAAAGGTACGTACTGGCGCGCGTCGTCGCTGTCAGCCCGAGCCGGCGGTGCAGGGGCTGGGCACAGTGGTGGCCGACCCGCACGGCGATGCCGCGGCTGTCCAGGAACTGGCCGACGTCGTGCGCGTGGACGCCCGCGACGTCGAATGCCGCCAGGCCAATCCGCTCCTGCCCGGCCGCCGGACCCAGCACCCGGATCCCGGGGATGGACTCCAAGCCGCGCACGAGGCGCTGGCCGAGTTCGGCTTCCCAGGCGTGGATGCGGTCCATCCCGGTTTCGCTGAGGTAATTTACCGCCGCGGAGAGTGCCACGGCCTGCGAAATGCGCTGGGTGCCGGCTTCGAAGCGTTGCGGGCTGGGCAGGAAACCCGCCCGTTCCATCGTGACGGTGGTGATCATGGAGCCGCCGGTCAGGAACGGCGGCATCGCGTTGAGCAGCTCCGAGCGGCCATAGAGGGCGCCGATGCCGGTGGGGGCAAGCATCTTGTGGCCGGAGAACACCGCGAAGTCGACGTCGAGCGCCTTCACGTCCAGGGGCAGGTGCGGTGCGGACTGGCAGGCGTCGAGCACCACGAGGGCTCCCGCGGACCGGGCCAGGGCCACCAGGGCGGCCACCGGGTTGATGGTGCCGAGGACGTTTGACGCGTGCGTGAACGCCAGGACGCGGGTGCGCGGGCCGATGATGCCGGCAGCGGCCTCCAGGTCAAGGGCGCCGGCGTCGTCGACCGGGATGAACTTCACGACGGCGCCGGTCCGGGCCGCCAGCTCCTGCCAGGGGATCAGGTTGGCGTGGTGCTCCATCTCCGTGACCACGAGCTCGTCGCCCGGGGCCAGGGCGAACCGGGCCGCTTCGGGTCCGGCGCCCGGCAGGGAAGCGTTGAGGAAGGAGTAGGTGAGCAGGTTCAGGCCCTCCGTGGCGTTGGAGGTCCAGATCAGCTCATCCCACTCCGCCCCGACGAAGTCCGCCACCGTTTCCCGGGCGTTTTCGAACGCCTCGGTGGCCTCGACGGCGAGGTGGTGTGCCCCACGGTGGACCGCGGAGTTCCGCTGCTCATAGAATTCCTGCTCGGCCTCGAGCACGCTGAGCGGGTTCTGCGAGGTGGCACCGGAGTCCAGGTAGACGAGCGGCCTGCCGTTGACGTGCTGCTGCAGGATTGGGAAGTCGTTGCGGATCCTCAGGACCTCCTCGTTTCCGAGCGCGGCGGCAGAGCGGCGGAGATGGGCTGGGGTGGCAACCATGGCGGAGACTCCTGGATCGGCGTTCGCTGCGGCGTACACCGCGCCGGCCGGGCGGCCAGCGTGCAAAATACGTCACACAGATTAAACCTAATTATCCCACGTTCCTGCAGCCCTCCTGCGCGCCCACCGCGCGGCCACCGCGCGGACCCGCACACCGCGGAACCCGGGCGGAGGTCCGCGCCCCGTTAGCCGGCTCCGGCGGCCATCGGCTCCCGCGGCGGTGCCCTTCGGCGGCCAAGACCCGGACCGCGACAGGAGCATTGCCCAAGGGCAGCCGCAATCAACCGCCAGCCAGGCGGGTTGGGCTGGTGCTGCCCAAGAATGGCGAACGACGACCGATAGCGGCCGCGGCGATGACCGCAGGGGCCGCGGGTGTGCGTCGCCGGGACCGCGGGTGTGCGTCGCCGGGACCCATTGGCGGGAGCCGTGGGCCGTCGGCATCCAGCACCGGCATGCAAAAGCGGCATCCAACAGCGACATGCAACAGGGGCGCCGGAACATCCGGCCGGCTCTCACTGCTACTGCGCAAGGCCTGCGCGGCGCAAGGCTCGCCCGACATGCCGGCGCTTGACGCCAGGTCCGGCGAGGGCTTGCACACCGGACGCCGTCACGCGCCGCTACCCCCTGCGGCGATGCCCGACGGCGCCGGTGTCAGGGCCGCGCTTCTCGATGGCGCGGACCCGCGTGTAGACCGATTAAGGGAGCCGGCGGCGGCTGGGGGGAGAGCCTCGGTCTCAGAAGGCTCTGACGCCGCCGGCTCCGACCTTGGCGCGCGGCTGCCCGTTGAGGCACCGCACGATTCCAATGAAGGAGTTAGTGGGAAAGATTACGGCCCGATCACCTCTAATGGTGGCAGTGGCCGCATCCGCAAGCAAGGAATTTGAGACCACACTTTCCTCGGGCCATGCTTGCGGTTGCTGACCGCCCTCAAGTTCCTCATTTTGAGACCTTTGTGAGCTGTTCGGGTTGGAGCTGTTCGGGGTGGAGCTGTTCGGGATGGGGCTGTTCGTGGGACTGGCTTAAGTCAATCGCCCGAACGGACTCTGCACACGAGTAGCGTTTACCCGATTTCTGACGCCCTACTCGCCATGGCACTACTTGGAGCTACTCCCGCTGGTCCCGCTGGCCACCCGTGCTGTACGCACGCCACAGCCAGGTCACGCCATGCCGGGCCGGGCCGGTCAGGAGGGCAGCGGGCCGAGGTCCAGGAGGTCCGCCCGCCGGCCCACGCCGAGCTTGGCGAAGATCCGGGACAGGTGCCCCTCCACTGTCCGAAGTGACACACAGAGCGCGGTGGCGATCTCGGCGTTCGTGGCCCCGCCCGACACCAGTTCCAGGACTTCGGTCTCGCGGGCAGTCAACGGGGCGCCGTGATCGCTGCGGACGACCTCCAATTGCGACAACATTCCGGCCTCCACCAGGCGGTGATGGACCCGGCGCTGGACCGCGGTAAGCCGCCACCGCTCCGGGTCGTCTGCCAGGATCCGCTCGGCCTGCTGGGCGGCCTCAAGGGCAAGGAGCCCGTGCCCTGCATTGAGCGCGTCGTCGCTGATGCCAATGAGGTCGGACGCATCGGACGCCGACACCGCTCGCGCGTAGGACTCCACCAGCCTGGCTTCCGGGCCGTCGACTGCGCCGCTGCTGAGGGCGAGGGCTTCGGCGCCCGAGGTGTCACCGCCGCGGAGCGCGAGCCGCCTGATATCGGTTTCAACGCCCCGCAGGCTCTCGTGCAGGGCCTCGTCCGCCAGCCGCGCCAAAGCTCCGGCACCGCTCCCTCCGGGCCCTTCTCCGGGTTCAGCCGCCCGGCAGTACGCCTCTGCCAGCAGGTGAAGGGTTTTCGGCTCCCGGTACTCCGAGAGCCGGTAGGCCAGCACATGCTGGCTGGCCTCATGGTGGCGTCCGACGGCGCCTGCGGCGTAGGCCGCAACGGCGCGCGCAAACGGCAACAGACCTAACGGGTCGGCGATAGTAAGCTCTTCGACACTCAGCCGAAGTTCGGCCAAGCTTTCACGCATCCTGCCCTGGCGCAACCGCGAATAGCCCCGCATGAGGTGCAGCATGCCGCCGCTGTACAGCAGACGCCCAGGCTCACGGGCCGCGTAATCGTCCAGGACATTTCCGAGCCGGTCCCAGTCGCCGGCCCAGATCAGATTCAGGCAGTGGCGCACCACGAGGTCCTCGTAGACCAAGGGAAGTTCCAGGCTTGCGGTTCGGGCGCCGCCCCATGCCTCTCCGTCCAATCGCAGCCCTGCGCGGAGTTGACCTTGGGCGGTCAAGAGTTCGGCGAGGAGGGAAACTGCCGGGACCCGGATTTCGGGATAGGCGCCGGCCGCGGCGATGAGTTCGCGCAGCACGGTTCCAACTGCCATGAACTTGCCGTCCCACGAGTGACTCAGAAGCTCTGTGGCCAGTCCCCCGGCAGCTGTCACGTCCGACGGCCGTCCCGCCGGAGCGCGCCCGGAAAGGTCGGTGCACGTTGCGAAATCCGCAGACAGTGAATCCCGGGCCCGCGATTCCAGGAGCTCTGGTTCCATGGACAGTCCAAAGGCCGGGCGGTGCGGCCCGGCGTCGGCTTGCTGTTGCCGGGCCGGCGTTGCGGACCCGAGCCGGGCTGCGAGGAGGGCTGCCAGGTAGGACGGCCGTCCGGAGGGCACCGGCTGTGCGGCCTCCAGACACGCCACAGCGGCCTCGGTGTGCCCCGCGATGAAGTGCGAATAAGCCAACTGGATCCGGGCCTCGGGGAGGAACCGGGCGTCCCGGATGGCGCCAGCCACCCGGGACGCGGTCGCAGGGTCCAGGTCCGTGTTCGCGGCGACAGCGGCCTGCAGGAGCTGGATCGGAGGGATCTCTACGCCGCAGTCCATGGACCAGCGCAGCCGGTTGAGTGCCGCTCCCGGCGCCGCGGCACGCGCTGACGGAAGCGACAACACGCTCGAACGCAGGGCCGAACTGCGGCCGGCCGGGACCCGCTGGCGGATAATTTCGCCAAGGATCGGGCTGGCGGGCCGTACCAGCCGGTCATGTCCCGTGGAGACGGCAATAATGCCCGCGGTGTCCAGGGCATCGACGGCCTTAGGACCACTGATCCGCAGAATCTGGGACAGGGATAGCGGTCCGGCCATGGCAACGATCGTGGCGGCGGTCTTTTCCTCCGGTGTCATGGAGCGCAACTGCCGGTCCACAACGTCGGCGGCCGGAACTTGGGCCATGTCGGGGTTGGCCAGCAGGAACCACACTCCGTGCCGGAGGCCCAAGGCACCGCTGGCACGGGCATGCTGGATCAGGGACATCAGCATGAGCGGATTGCCGTCGGCCGCCTTATGGAACAACGCACTAACCCACGGAGAGACGTCGGCCCGCAGGACCTGCTCGCACAGTTGGTGGGTTCCGATCCGGCTCAGCGGGTAAAGGTCGAACTTGGCAATTATCCCGTCGTCCCAGAGCGCGAGGAACTCTTCCGGAATCATCGGCCCGGGACGGCAGGCCACGAGGATTCCCGCGGCGCCGGTCGCCGCCGCCTGAGCCAACTGCCGGACGGTCCCATGATCGAGGCAATGCGCGTCGTCGACCACAAACAGAGGGCGGTCCGCCTCGGATTTCAGGCTGCGCGCCATCGCTTCCACGACGGCTGCGTAGGAGTCGAGTTCCCGGTCAGGAAGCCGGGACAAGTACGGCGCCAAGGCACCGAAAGGAACGCTGGCCAGGGCCGGAGTGGCGGTCAGCCGAATCAGGCGGCGGTGGGGCTCGAGTTCGCGGATGGCGGCCTTGAGGACGGCGGTCTTGCCCGCGCCCGCGCCGCCGATGATGAGCGCACCTGATCGGGTGTCGTCACGCAGGCAACGCACCAGGTCCTTGACCAGCGCCGAGCGCTCGATCAGTGCCGAGGTCTCAGCCAGGCTTTCCATCGCCGGTTCTTCCTGCCAGTTTCTGCCCGTCTTGAATAGCCGTCCGGGTTGCCGCCTGCAGTCTGCCGGGCTCAGCCGAGCCTGGCGCTGTCTGCCGGAGTCGAGATGACATCTTTGAGTTCCGATCGGCTGGCGACGTGCAGCTTCGAATACACCTGATAGAGGTGTCCCTCCACAGTGCGGACGGATACGTGCATCTGTTCCGCGATCTTGCGGTTGGACGTACCGGCAGCGGCCCGGACCGCCACTTCACATTCCCTCGCCGTCAGGGTTGAGGTTGTAAGCGACCGCAGCCCGTTCTTCGGACTGCCGAACTTGTCATCGAGAGACTGCTGCGCCCGCTGGGCGATCCGCAGCGCGATGCGGTTGCCGGCGTCGTTCGCGCAGCCGACGGCTTTCCGCACCGCGTCCCGGGCGAACACGGTGTTGCCGCATGCCTCAGCTTCCTTGGATGCTGCCAGTAACTGCTCGCTGTCAGCCTCCCGCATGCCTTCGGCCAGCCGCGAGCACAGGGCCGCGAATTGTCCGGTCACCCTCCCGCTCAGGCTGCCGAGCTTCTGGCCCGTCTGGCGGTCTCCCAGCCGGGCCGCGGCGGACTGGAACAGGAGCGCGGGGGCCAGTGCTGACGTTTCGGCGTCGTTGCCCGCTTCGGCCGAGAGCGCACGGATGGACATTGCCCTCTGGCCGAGCTCGGCCTGGGCCGACAGTTCGAAATAGCGTGTGAGCCGTTCCACCAGCCAGGCCGCGGGCGGCCGGGCCTGGGCAAGATCGTCCAGTAGCAGGCCAGCCATTTCCTCTTCGCCCTGGAGTGCGGCGGCATAGGCACACACGGCCGCGGCCAGGCCGCCCAAAGCGTCGGGGTCCTGCGCCCGGAGCTGCCACCGGCCCGCCTGGAGCCGGGACAAGGCGTCGTCGAGGTGTCCGGCATGCAGGTCCATGACGCCGTGCCCGATCTCAAACATCCCGCCCAGCCTGGTCTGGGGCTCTGCGCCGCTGTACGTCTCCTCAAGATAGACGGACGTTTCCCTGAACTTGCCGGAGAGCAAAAGGAGGAGGAGGAACCTGCCCCTGATCTCACGAACCGCATGGTCCGGGAGCTGCACGCCGGCTGTGGCCGCCAGGATCTGCTTTCCAAGGGCGAGCGCCCGCACCACGTTGCCGGTGACGGCCAGGGCCTCGCTGCGCACGCTGGCGGTCAGGATCCTTGGTTCGCTGCCCAGGTCCCCCGCGTCCACGCCGTCGGTTATGGCCAGGACTTCGTCGTAGCGTCCACGGAAAGCGGCGAGCCCAGCCTCCGCCAGGCGCAGCCGCTCCCGGGCTGCAACTGCAACTGAACTCTGTGCGGCGGGCTCGGCAGCCAGCCGCTCGGCGAACTCCTGTATCCGGGCTTCGGGGTCGGCTCCCGGGGCGGTGCTGCGTTTGTCCAGTTCCACGCGCAGCAGCTGCAAAGCGGTCCACTCGGTCAGGGGAAGCCTGGCGCACGCGCCGTCATCCAGTGCCTCCAGAACCCGGCGTGCGGAGTCCTCGTTGTTCACCGAGATGTGGGCATTGACTGTTTCGATGGCCATCAGGGCAGCGGGTTCGCTTCCTTCGACCTCCTGGACAAATCGCAAGGCGGCCGCGTGGTCGGATGCACCGTTCGCGGCGCGTGCGGCGGCCAGGGCGACCTGGGAGCTCACCTCTTCCCCGCAATCCAGCGCCCAGGCGACGCCGGCCGAGCCGCCGGTGTCCAGCGTGTCCGATTCCTGGAGCACGGCCGTGAGCCGGCGGCGGAGTTCGGCGCTGCGCCCGGGCGGGACCACGTTGGCGACAATTCCGGCGGTCACCGGATTGGCGATGCTGACCATCGGCGGATGGTCATGGGTGACCCGGATCAGGGCCCGCTCCTGGAGCGCGTCCATATCCTGCGGGTTGGCGATGAGCATGAGGGTCTGCAGCGGGACTGCCCCGGCGAGTGCCAGCAGTTCAAAGACGTCGCGCTGGCCGTTGCCGAGCCGGTTGAGGCGTGCCTTCACGACGTCCCGGATCTCTCCGGTCAAGGCGATGGGGCCGTTGCCCAGGAACCATACACCGTCCTGGCGGATCACTGTGCCCAGCTTGATCTGCTCCCGGGCCAGGGAATGGAGGAACAAGGCATTGCCTCCGCTCGCACTCCAAAGCGCCCGGGCAGCGGTCAGGGAGAACCGGCCGCCGTATTCGTGGTGCAACGTTGTTGCCGTCTCTGCGAAGTCGAACGGTCCAAGGTCCACCCGTCGGAGCAGGTCATCCTTCCACAGGCCCATGATGTCCCCGCCTATGTGCGGCATGTCAACGCACGCCGCCAGCAACGTGACATGGGACCCGGCGCTCAACTGGGCCACCATCATGCTGGAGAGCTCGTCGAGGTCATGGGCGTTGTCCACGAAGAGGACGATTCGCCGGCCTTCGGATTTGTTGTGGAGCAGCTGGGTCAGTCCGCGCAACACCATCAGCGGGTGCTCGAGGTGGGAGGCGTCGAGGTCGTTGAGCAGGACGCTCAAGGCCCCGTAGGGAAGCTTGGAGGATATGGAGCTGCCCCTGACCTGGACTACCAGGTACTCGTCGCCGAGCTGCTCCAGGGCGCGCTGGGCGATAAAGGACTTGCCGGCCCCGTGGTCGCCCACGAGCACGATGCCGCAGCCGGAACCCGACGTCAGGGTCTCAACGATGTCGGCAACGACCTCCTGGCGGGTGAAGGGTCTGTCCTTACTGCGGCCATGACCGTTTCTTTGCGCCGGAAACATTATTTCTGTCTGGCCGCTGCCCGTTGGCAAGCCGGCGTCTTGCTGGAACATATGAGAGACCTTCGCAATCAAAGTGTGAGCGGTGATACCTCAACGGTAGGGACTACGCGTATTTTCGGTATGCGTAAGTAGTACTCGATTACCTAGCGAGTATTCCGCCCGCTCTACGTAGCTGTACTCAGTTGGACCGGCGCTGCCGCAAGGCCCAAACCAAGTAGTCGCCATCCCGCCGCACGTGTCCGGCGCCGGTAGCGGCCCGGACACCGGGGAAGCGGCCCCGCCACGGCCGGCCGGCCGGCCGGCGGACACGGCCCCACGCGGCCTCTCCCTTGCTTGCCGCTAGTGCCCGCCGATACCGGGAAGCTGCTCACGGCCCTTGACGTTGAGCTTCGCGTAGCTGCGGTAGAGGTGGCCTTCAACCGTGCGCACGGACACCTGGAGCTCTGCGGCAATCTGCCGGTCAGTGAGGCCGCGTACCGCCAGCGCCACAATGTCGCGCTCGCGGCGGGTCAGTATGCCGAGCGAGTCATCGTTCTTGGCCGCTTCGTCGCCGGGAAGGTCATCGGCCCGGTCCAGGCACCGCTTCCGCTGGGAATTGGCCATGCGCTCCCTGAGGGTGTCGCCCGCGGCCCGGTAGGCGTGCGCCGCGGCGTCGTAGGCGAGGGCGGCAAAGGCCCACAATTCCGCCGCTTCACAGGCTTTCGCGGCCTCAAGGAGGTCTGCGGCGTTGTCCGCGCTGATGGCTGCGGCGTAGGCGCAGATCGCGGCGGGCCTTGGCCCCTCGAGCCCGGCCCGGAGTTCGAGCAGCCTCGGCGCCGAGTCCGTGTCCCCCAGGGCCAGGCAGAAGGCCAGCGCGTCGAGTTCGAGCCCGGCGGTGTCCACTTCCGGGTAAGGTCGGCCGAGCCGCTTCAGTTCCGCGATGGCACCCGGGTAGTTCCCGAGCCGGGCCTTTCCATAGACCACGGCCATCGCGGCCAGTGAGCGCATGTACCGCGGCAGGGCCGCGGGTGCTGCCTCGAAGTCGGCGAGGAGTAGCTCCGCCTTCGTCTGGGCACCGACTTCGGCGGCTGCCGCGAAGGCCATG
Source organism: Arthrobacter sp. 10T425 (assembly GCF_056393985.1). NCBI lineage: Bacteria > Bacillati > Actinomycetota > Actinomycetes > Micrococcales > Micrococcaceae > Arthrobacter > Arthrobacter sp. 10T425. The sequence goes on from NZ_JBFTGZ010000007.1 coordinate 51,991, forward strand.
GCCGCCGTGAGCGCGAACAGCTGCTGAGGGTCGGTCAACCGCAGCGCTTCGAGCGCGGCACTTAGCGTGTTCAGGGCCTGGGCGGCCTTGCCCTGGTAGAGCAGAATGATGCCGTGCGCCGCGTGCACTCCCCCGCCGAAGGAAATCAGGTTGGGCCCGGATCCGGCGACGAAGCCGGTCAGGAGGCTTTCCGCCCCCTGCCAGTCGCCGGAGTGGATTGCGGCGGCCGCCGATCGGACGACGAGGAAGTCGGTGAGGAAGTAGAGCTCATCGTGATCGGCCCCGGCGGCCTCGATGGCCCGGGTCATCGCGGCGAGGGCGCTCAGTCCCTTGCCGCCGGCAAGGAGCCGCTCCGCGTCGAGGCAGAGCCGGAACGCCTGCACGAGGGTGTTCGACTGTGGGGTGTTCGAGGGAGGGGTGCCGGCAGCCGCGTCCTCGCCGGACGCCGCCGCGGCCGGGGCTGCCGCGTACTCGCCCGCCAGCGCCAGGACCATGGCTTCCAGAATCTCCAGCCGCTCTTCCGTGGCACGGTGAATGGCTTCGGCGTCGTCCGGCCGGGCCGCGGCGAGGCGTTCGGCGGCGCGTCGGAGCACCTGTGCCCGCTTGATGATCTCTGCCGGTGTGTGGCCCAGCGCTGACATCGTTGCGGCCCACAGGAGGGATCCGGCCAGGAGCCCGGGGATGCTGTTTCCCTGCCCGAAATCGGCGTCGAGGATGTCCCGGGCCGCCATGTAGTCGGAGGCGTTGTAGCGGGTCCGTGCTATCACGGCGCGGGCCGCCATCTGCAGTTCCGGATCCTTGACGAGGACGGCAGCCTTGCGGGCGAGCTCGTCCTCGTAAAGCCGGCTCGCCAGCACGGCCGCCCTCAGGAGCTGCCGGTCCTCGACCTCCGCGCCGCATTCGATCGACCAGCTCACTTGCCGCAGCAGTCCCTCGGCAGACGTCGGCTCGCTGTCCATCTTGCGCAGCAGGCTCTGCCGAAGTTGCAGGCTCCTGGCCGGCGAAATCAGGTTCCGCAAGGTGTCGCCGTACACGGTATGCCACAGCCGCAGCTCACCCGTCCCGGTGTCCGTGACCCTGATCAGTTCGCTGTCGATCAGTGATCCCACGGCCTCTTCGCCGGCCACCGACTCGATCAGTTCCCGGGACACGGGTTCGGCCAGCGCCACGAGGTTCAGGGCCTGCCGTTCTTCCGGCGAGCGCAGCAGCAACTGGCGGCGCACGACGTCGGTCAGCCGGTCACCGTGGCTGTTCAGGTGCCGGGTGAACAACCAGACACCGTTGCGCCGCAGCAGCGTCCCGTCGTTCCTGGCGTCGTCCAGGAGCCCGTTGAGGAGCATCGGGTTGCCGCCGGAGGCCTCCCAGAGGATCTCGGCGACGTTTGGCAGCACTTGCGAGCCGAGCTCGCCCTCCAGCATCTCTGTGGTCTGCGCGAGCGTGAGCGGGCGCAGGTCGTGCCGCTCGGCGATGCCTTCAAACCAGAGCTGCAGGAGCGGTTCCGGCAGTCCGGGCCGGGCCGCGGCGCCCACAAGCAGTTTCGCCCAGCCGGCCGCCGCCAGCTCCGCGAGGATTCCGGCCGTCGCCTCGTCGAGATCGTGTGCGTCGTCAACGACCAGCAGGAGGGGCTTCTGGGTGGCCCGCTTCTGCTCTTCCAGATGCGCCCACAGCGTCCTCAGCACGGCCAGCTGCGATGTTGCTTCCTGGACCGGCAGTCCGACGATGAAGGGACCCAGGACACCGTAGGGCACCTTGGTCAGCGACGCGCTGCCGTGGATCGGCACCGGCGTCACCTCGGGGCCCAGTTCCCCGACGACGGCATCGATGAGCCTTGATTTGCCCATCCCGCTGTCGCCGAGGACGAACACGGCCACATGGCTGCCGCCCTGGAGGGCTTCCACTGCAGACATCAAATCTTCCGACCTCCCGGTCAAGGCGCGGGCCGGCGCCGTGCCGGGGTTTCCCGCCGGCCCCTTAGATGAGTCCAAGCAGATCACTTCGCGAAGAAACGCCGAGCTTCGTGAACACCTGGTACAAGTGGCCCTCCACGGTCCTGACGGAAATGCCCACTTCCAGGGCGATGTCCTTGTTGGAGACCCCGTTCCCGGCCAGGGTGGCGATTTGCCGCTCCCGGTCTGTCAGCAGCGGGCCCTTGTTGCGCGGCATGACGGGCAGCGCCGGTACGGACTCCGAGAGGCTCTCCAGCATGCTGTAGGCGGCGTTGGCGCTGGCGGTCAGTCCGGCGCCCTTCGCGAAGTCGAATGCGAGCGCGGCGCACCGGGCCTGGACGGCGTCCAGTTCGAGGCCCGCGGCCTGCCCGGCGGCTTCGAGCATGATCGCGGCGTCCTTCTTCCGGCTGCCGACGGCGACCGTCCGGGACAGCTCGGCCAGCGGCCCCTGCCGCAGCCCGGCGATTTCCTCCATGAAAAGAAAATCCTTGACGGTGCCGTTGACGGTGGCCCCGAGCATGCAGATGCCGGCCAGGGTGTAGCGGCCCTTCCGGAAATGCTCCTCCGCGGTCCGTATCAGCCGGTCCTTGGCTTCGGGGTCACCGAGCCACCGCGACGCCATATCCATGCAGAACTCGGTGGAACTGCCGACCGTGAAGCGGGCCGGGCCGTCAGCCGAGCGGGCCCGGTCCAGGTAGATCGTGGCCTGGACCGAGTTGCCGGTCTGGGCGTAGGCAAAAGCAGTGGCGGCGTAGGCCTGGCGCAGGGACTGCAGGCTCGCCCGCACCTCCAGCTGGGCGATCGCGGCCAGCAACGGATCCAGAGCCATGTACCCGCGGCCGGCATAGACATAGGCGAGTCCGACGGCGAGGTCCGTTGCGGCGCTGCCGGAATGCAGCCCGTGCCCGGCCCGGCCGCTCGCGTCCTTGAGCATGTCGATGGCTTGGCGCCAAAGGCCCGAGAGGAGCAGCACGTTGAAAGAGCGCCAGGCGAAGTTTTCCCGGATGCGCGGCACGTTGGACCACTCGCCCAGCTGTCCGCCGATTTCCCGCATGAGTTTGCGGGCGTCGAGTTCGTGGCCGGTCATGGACCAGGCCTCCATCAGGATGATGGCCGACCTGAGCCGGTGCACGGGATCGGCGCCGGGCACGTCCGTGGTGGCCGCGGTGGTAAGCCGCTGCATCATGGGCTGGAAATCCCCGATGAAAGAGAAATAGTTGAACTCGCACAGATCCAGGCAGAGCCCCGCCCGGGCAAGCGCCGCAGGGGCGGGGGACGGCTCGTCCAGGCTCAGGTCCTGGAGCCGTACCCTGGCCTGCCCGAGCAGTTCGGGGACCTGGCCGGAGCGGTCGTCCAGCCACGCCATGCAGTCAGCCTTCGCCGCGATGAATTCGGCGAAGTTCTCGGCCGCAAGGCCGTTGACCTGCCGTTCGGAGACGTCGTCCAGCGCGGACATGGCCTGCAGCGGCAGGCCGAGCTGGAGGTAGGCAGCCGATTTCTGGAGCTGCCCTTCGGCCCATTCAGGGTCCGAGGGAGAGAGGCTGCCGGCGCATTTGAGGGCAAATTTCGGGTCGAAGAGCTTGACGGCGGCACTGGCAGCCGCGACGGCGTGGGCGGGGGCCAGCTGGGCGTGGCAGTCGTGGGTCCACGCCGCGTAGGCCAGCAGGTCTTCGACTGTCAGTTCGTCCAGTTCATGTTCCTGGTGTCCGGGGACCTTGTCCCGGAGCTCCAGCCGGCGCTCCACGCTGAGCCAGTTGCGGACAATGTCGCCGAGGTAGCGGTCGCCCAGCGTGACGAGGTGCCGGTCCGCGCGGTCGACCACGATCTGGCCGGCCTCTTCCATGTCGGCGATGACACCGGGGCTGTACATCCTGGCGAGCCGGGACAGGGGCAGGGTCCGGGCGCAGGAGAGGACGTCGATGACCTCCCGGGCCTCGGGTGTTTCCCTGGCATACCTGGCCCGGACAATATCTTCCAGCGCCGTGCGGCCATCCAGCACAACCTCATCGAGCAGTGTCCACACGGATCCGGACAGGACAAGGTTTCCGCGTTCGATTTGTTCGGAGACGACGGCCTGCAGGAGCGTGGGGCTGCCGCCGACCAGCTGGTGCAGCTGGCTTGCCAGGGCGGTCGAGACCCGATGGCCCAAAGCTGACTGCAGGACCTCCAGCGTCTCGAGTTCGGTCAGGTTGGCGAGCCGGACCTCGGCGAGCTGGCCGGAAGTGATGAGCCAGTAGAAATCGGGCGGAAGGTCAGTGGTGCGCTGGGCCGTTGCGATCAACCGGGCGGTCCGGGTCTGGAGCAGGTTGAGCAGGACCCCGGTGCTGAGTTCATCGAGGGCACCGGCGTTGTCGAGCAGGATCACGCACTGGCGCCCGGCGGCGTCGTCGCGGATCAGCGAGGTAATGCCGTGCAGGATGGCGGTCGGCGAGCCCAGGGAACTCTGCGGGAGCCGCGCAAGGGTGAAGGCGAGGCAGCCGTACGGCGTTGCCGAACCCGGCCCTGAACTGCGGAGCTGGATGGTGTACACCTCGGGGCCGAAGCCCGCGAGGGCGGTCCGGCCGACAAGCGTTTTGCCCACGCCGCGGTCGCCGGTGATGACGACGCCCATCCGGTCCTGGGCAAGCAGTTCCTGGCGGACACGCTCGGCATCAGCGTTCCGCGCCAAACCGGACCAGCCGTGTCTCGCGACCTGGCCGGCAGCATGTTCTTCTTCGGCGGGTGCCAATGTAGTGGAAACATTCCCCCAGCCCAGCGAATCCCTCGACATGTAGTTTCCTTCGTACCGCTTTGCAGACAGCAACCCCGGACTGCCCACTTAGAAGTAGCGTATCCCTATCCCCCGACGTGAGAGTAGACAGATCATAGCTGGAATGCGGAAAGCTTGGAAAGGAAACACGCAATCGGCATGCAACTTAGTCGCCGGCCGCCCGCCGCGGGCCCGGGCCGGCCCGCGGTCGGGGCGTTTCGGCTGCGTGGTGTTTTGCCTGCGTTTACGTCCGGGAGGGCTACGTCGCCTTGGCGGGGTGGAACTTTTGTTGGGCGGCGGTGAGGCCGTCCCGGACCAGGAGTTCGACGGCGTCGGCAGCTGAGTCGATGAGGAAGGGCAGTTCTTTTTTCTCCGGCGCGGAAAAGTCACGCAGGACAAAGTCCGCGGTCTCCATCCGTCCGGGCGGACGCCCGACGCCGACCCGCACGCGCAGGTAGTCCTTGGTGGCCAGGGCCTTGGAGATGTCGCGCAGTCCGTTGTGGCCGCCTTCGCCGCCGCCGATCTTGAGCCGCACGGTGTCGAAGGGGATGTCGATCTCGTCATGGACGGCAATGACGTGGGCCGGATCGATGCCGTAGAACTGGGCCAGGGCAGACACTGGGCCGCCGGAGACGTTCATGTATGACAGCGGCTTGGCCAGCACGATCCGGGGTCCGCCGATGCCCAGGCGCCCTTCGAGGACCTGGGCACGCGATTTGTGCGATTTGAAGCCACCGCCGACGCGCGAGGCGAGTTCGTCCAGGACCATCTGGCCGACGTTGTGCCGGTTGTGGCTGTACTCGGATCCGGGGTTTCCAAGGCCTACGATCAGCCAGGTGTCGGTCATGGGTCAGTCCTTCGGTGGGACGCAGCCGGGGGCGCGGCCAGTGGGGCGGGTCAGGTGGGACGGGTCAAGTGGGTCGGGGCAGGCAGCCGGCTACGGGGCGCGTACGGCGCGGGATACGGCATCAGAGACGACGGCGGCCGGGCCCCTGAGGGACCCGGCCGCCGTAAAATTCAACGGAATTACTCGGCTGCTGCTTCGGCCGACGGTGCGGCTGCTTCGCCCTCTTCGCCCTCTTCGACGTTTTCGGTGGCCTCGGAGATGTTGACGACGAGCGCTTCGGGGTCGGCCAGCAGGGTGGAACCCTTCGGCAGGACAAGGTCGGAAGCGTGGATGTGCTCGCCGGCGCTACGGCCTTCGATGCTGACCTCGATGGCGGTCGGCAGGTGGGTTGCCTCGGCCTCGACGGAAACGACCGTCATTTCCAGGTTGTGGACGTTGCCCGGGGCCAGCTCTCCGCTGAGGTGAACGGGCACGTCAACGGTGACCTTCTCGCCGGTGCGGACGGTCAGCAGGTCGAGGTGCTCGATGATCTGCTTGATCGGGTTGCGCTGGATGTCCTTGACGAGGGCCAGGTGCTGCTCGCCGTCGATGTCCAGGGTCAGCAGGGCGTTGGCGGTGCGGACGGCCAGGGTGGTGGCCTTCGCCGGCAGGGTGATGTGGATCGGCTCGGCACCGTGGCCGTAGATGACGGCCGGGATCAGGTTGGCCATGCGGGCGCGGCGGGCGAAGCCCTTGCCGAATTCGGTGCGGACTTCTGCTGCGAGCTTCTGCTCAGACATGGATATCTCCTCGTGGGATTTCAAGCTGTGGGACTAAACGGTGTTCAGCAAGGGCGGAGGTCTGTTTACGACCTTCAACGCCGGGCTGCCGTACGGCTGCCCTTCAGAAGGAGATTCAGACCCAGTCGATTACGGAGACCAGCAGTCCGGGTTCCGATTAATTTCCCGTCAATAAGGAATTCAATACGGAATGCCGGCGCTCTCCCTCGCCAAGGTTTCGGTACAAGGCTACCAGCGGAAGGACCGGTTTCAGAAACCGGGCCCTCCGCCGGCCGGCTTAGGCCTGGCCGTCGAACAGGCTGGTGACGGAGCCGTCGTCGAACACTTCACGGATGGCGCGGGCGATCAGCGGCGCGATGGAGAGCACGGTCAGCTGCGGGAAGCGCTTGTCCGCGGTGATCGGCAGCGTGTTGGTGACCACCACTTCGCGGGCGCCGGACTCGGAGAGCCGGCGGGCCGCCGGATCGGAGAACACGGCGTGGGTCGCGGCGATGATGACATCCTTGGCGCCGGCGTTCTTGAGCACCTGGACGGCGCCGGAGATGGTTCCGCCGGTATCGATCATGTCGTCGATCAGGACGCAGGTGCGGCCTTCAATCTGGCCCACGACCGTCTTGGAGACGGCCTGGTTGGGCACGGTGAGGTCCCGGCTCTTGTGCACGAACGCCAGCGGCGCGCCGCCGAGGCGCTCGGCCCACTGCTCGGCCACGCGGACGCGGCCGGTGTCCGGCGAGACGACCGTGACCTTGTCCGAGCCGACCCGGGTGCGGATGTAGTCGGCCAGGAGCGGAATGGCCATCAGGTGGTCCACGGGGCCGTCGAAGAAGCCCTGGATCTGGGAAGTGTGCAGGTCCACGCTCATAATGCGGTCGGCGCCGGCGGTCTTGTACAGATCGGCGACGAGGCGTGCCGAGATCGGCTCGCGGCCACGGCCCTTCTTGTCCTGCCGGGCGTAGGGGTAGAACGGGGACACCACAGTGATGCGCTTGGCGGAGGCCCGCTTGAGCGAATCGATCATGATCAACTGTTCCATGAGCCAGTTGTTCAACGGGGCCGGGTGGGCCTGGATCACGAAGGCGTCGGTGCCTCGGACGCTCTCGCCGGCCCGCACGTAGATCTCGCCGTTGGCGAAGTCGTAGGCGTCCAGGGGCAGCAGCTCGGTGCCGAGCTCCTTCGCGATCTCCTTCGCCAGCTCAGGGTGCGCGCGCCCCGCGGCCAGCACCAGCTTCTTCTCGCCGTGTGCCGTAATTTCGCTCATGATTGCTAGCCCTCTTCTGTCGGTGCCGGAGTAGTGGAGGATGTTGGGGCGGCGCCCGCGGCGGAATCCACCGCGGCAGCGGATTCGGCCAGGGCGGACTCGGCCAGGCCGGCGGAAACGGAACCGGGGCGGTTGGCCGCAACCCAGCCGTCCGAGTTCCGCTGCTTGGCCAGGGTGACGGCGAGGGCGCCGGCCGGGACGTCCTTGCGGATGATCGCCCCGGCGCCGCTGTAGGCGCCGTCGCCCACGCGCACGGGGGCCACGAACACGGTGTTCGAACCGGTGCGCACACCCGAGCCGATCACCGTACGGTGCTTCTTCTCGCCGTCGTAGTTGGCCGTGATGTTGCCGCAGCCGATGTTGGTGTCCTCGCCGATCTCCGCGTCCCCGGCGTAGCCGAGGTGGGACAGCTTCGAGCCGCGGCCGATCGTGACGTTCTTGGTTTCGTAGAACGCGCCGATCTTGCCGGTCTCGCCCAGGACGGTGCCCGGGCGCAGGTAGGTGAAGGGGCCGACGCTGGCGCGCGCCCCGATCGTGGAGCCGGAGCCATGGGTGCGGATCACCGTGGCGCCCTCCCCCACCGTGACGTCGGTCAACGTGGTGTCCGGGCCGACCACGGCGTCGCGCGCCACCGTGGTGCTGCCGTGCAGCTGGGTGTTGGGCAGGAGCCGGACGTCCTCGTCGAGCGTCACCGTGGCGTCGATCCACGTCGTGGCGGGATCCACGACGGTCACGCCGGCGCGCATCCAGGCTTCGAGGGTGCGGCGGTTGAGTTCAGCGCCGAGCGCCGAGAGCTGGACGCGGTCGTTGGCGCCCTCCACCTGCCAGCGGTCGTCGGTGACGACGGCGGCGACGCGGCCGCCCGCGGTGCGGGCCAGGGCCAGGACATCGGTGAGGTACTTTTCGCCCTGGGCGTTGTCCGTGGTGACGTGGACCAGCGCGTCGCGCAGGACTGCGGCGTCGAAGGCGTAGATGCCGGAGTTAACCTCACGGATTTCGCGTTCGGCGCTGGTGGCGTCCTTGTGTTCGCGGATTCCCGTGACGGTTCCGTCTTCTGCGCGGAGGATGCGACCGTAGCCGGTGGCGTCCTCGAGCACGGCGGTGAGGACGGTGACGGCGTTGCCCTCGGCCTCGTGGGCGGCGACGAGCTCGCCGAGCAGGCCACCGGTGAGCAGCGGGACATCGCCGTACGTGACCACGACCGTTCCGGCCAGCGGGCCTTGGGGGTCGAGCGTGTCGAGCGCTTCCAGTGCCGCCTCGACCGCGCGGCCGGTGCCGGGCACATCGTCCTGGTCCACAATCAGGGCTTTCGGATCGAGGGCGGAGACGTGGGCGGCCACGAGGTCGCGTTCATGCCGGACCACCAGGGCCAGCTCGCGGGGGCTGATACTGCGGGCCGCCTGGAGCGCGTGGCCGACCAGCGAGCGGCCGCCGATCTCATGGAGAATTTTGGGGGTACGGGATTTCATCCGGGTACCGGCCCCTGCAGCTAGGACGATCACGGCGGCCGGGCCAGTATTCTCGGGGCTCACGTATTGGCTCTCCTTGCTTGGTTGCGCGGTGTGTCTCGCCAAGTTCCGCCCATAGGACTCGAACCTATACTCCACGGCTCCAAAGGCCGGGGTGCTGCCATTACACCAGAGCGGACCGTGCCCAGGCTTGACCTGTGGCACGAGAATCAATTCTGCCACGAAGGTTGATGCTCGTGCGACTCAGCGCCGCGGAAGGAGCGGGCAGGCGCGGGAGGGCGGTGCGGCCAGCGCCACGGGACATGTCCAGTGTTGGTCCGCGCGGCCGGACATATGCCGCAGGAATCACGCACTCCGCGGGACGTGCCTATTTGGGCGCGCAGAGACCTCGGCCCCTACGCGGGATGAGCCCAGTGTTGGTCCCGAGCAATGGACATGATGCCAATATGTCCAGTGCTCGGCCCGCGCCGAGGGACATGCCCGGCGGGAATTGAGCCCTCCAAGGGACATGCCCTGCGGGAATTGAGCCCTCCAAGGGACATGCCCTGCGGGATTTGAGCCCTCCAAGGGACATGTCCAGTGCTGGCCCGCGCAAAGTGACATGTGGCGCAGGATTCACGCACTCCGCGGGACGTGCCTTCCCGGGCGTGCGCAGAGACCTCGGTCCCTATGCGGGATATGCCCAGTGTTGGTCCCGGACAATGGGCATAACGCCAATATGCCCATCCCTGGCCCGCGGCGAGGGACATGCCCGGCGGGATTTGAGCCCTCCAAGGGACATGTCCAATGCTGGCCCGCGGCGAGGGACATGCCCGGCGGGAATTGAGCCCTCCAAGGGACATGTCCAGTGTTGGTCCGCACCAAGGGACATGCCCAGCGGAAATTCAGCCCGCCAAGGGACATGCCCATCCCTGGTCCGCGGCGAGGGACATGTCCCGTGGGTTTTGAGGGCTGCGAGGGACATGTCCAGCGGCGGGTGCTCACGCTGGGCATGTCCCGGGGAGGGCAGGAGGCTACTCCCCCAGCACTTCCAGGGCTTCGAGCCATTCGAGTTCAAGGGCTTCGCGTTCCCCGGCCAGTTCCTGGAGTTTCGCGTTAAGCCCGGCGAGCTGGTCGAACTTGCTGGCGTCCCCGGCCCCGGCGGTCATCTGGGCGTGGATCTTGTCTTCCTGCTGCTTGAGTTTGCCCAGCTGGCGGTCGATCCGGTTCTTGGCCTTGCGGGCGTCGCGCTTTTCGGCCTCGGAAGGGCCGCTGGTGGCGGGAGCGGATCCCCCGCCGGCGGAGGTGACGGGGTTGCCGCCGCCTGTGATCGTGGAGCCGGCCATGGCCCCTTCCCGCAGTTCGAGGTACTGGTCCACGCCGCGCGGCAGGGCACGGATCTTGCCATCGCCAAGGAGCGCCATCTGGTGGTCAGTGACGCGCTCGAGCAGGTAGCGGTCGTGGCTGACGACGACGAGCGTGCCCGGCCAGCCGTCGAGCACATCTTCGACGGCGGCGAGGGTGTCGGTGTCGAGGTCGTTGGTCGGCTCGTCAAGCATCAGCACGTTCGGCTCCCCCACGAGCAGGCGCAGGAGCTGCAGCCGCCGGCGTTCGCCACCGGAGAGGTCCTTGACCGGGGTCCACTGCTTCTCGTTGGTGAAGCCCAGCTGCTCCACGAGCTGGCCGGCGGTGAATTCCTTGCCGCCGACGTTGAAGGAGCGCTTTTCCCGCTCGATCACTTCGATCACGCGCAGGTCCGAGACGTCGTCGAGTTCCTTGACCTCCTGGGTCAGGACCGCGGTGACCACCGTCTTGCCGCGCTTGACCTTCCCGGAGCTGGGCTGGATCTCACCGTTGAGGAGTTTGAGCAGGGTGGTCTTGCCGGCGCCGTTGACGCCCACGAGGCCCAGCCGCTCCCCGGGGGCGAGGCGCAGCGTGATGTTGTCGAAGAGCTTCTGCCCGGGCTCGCCGCCGAGGAAGTCCAGCGAGACGTGCTCGAGGTCCAGGACATCCTTGCCCAGCCGGGCGGTGGCCATCTTGCTCAGCGCCGTCGAGTCGCGCGGCTCGGGGACGTCCGCGATCAGGGCGTTGGCTGCCTCGATCCGGAACTTGGGCTTGGCGGTGCGGGCCGGGGCACCGCGCCTGAGCCAGGCGAGTTCCTTCTTCACGAGCTGCTGGCGCTTGCTTTCCATCACGGAAGCGGAGCGGTCGCGCTCGGCCCGGGCCAGGACGTAGGCGGCATAGCCGCCGTCGAACGGGTCCATGATGCCGTCGTGGATTTCCCAGGTCTTGGTGCAGACTTCGTCGAGGAACCACCGGTCGTGGGTGACCACGAGGAAGGCGCCCTGGTTGGCCCGCCAGCGGGTCTTCAGGTGCCGGGACAGCCACGCGACGCCTTCGACGTCGAGGTGGTTGGTGGGCTCGTCGAGCATGATGACGTCGTGGTCCTCGATCAGCAGCTTGGCCAGCGCCACACGCCGCTTCTGCCCGCCGGAGAGCGCGTGGACGTTGGCGTGCCAGTCGACGTCGGACACCAGCCCGCCCATGACTTCGCGGATCTGGGGATTGCGGGCCCACTCGTAGTCGGCCTGGTCCCCCACGATCGCGGCGCCGACGGTGAGGTCGCCGTCGAGCACGTCGCTCTGGTCCAGGGAGCCGATGTTGACCTCGCTGCGCTTGGTCACCCGGCCGGAGTCCGGGGTGGAGCGCATGGCCAGCAACCGCATCAGGGTTGACTTGCCGTCACCGTTGCGGCCCACCATGCCGATCCGGTCGCCCTCTTCAAGGCCGAGGGTAATGCCATCGAGGACGGTACGGGTTGCATACGAGACCGTGAGGTTCTCGCCGCCGAGCAGGTGTGCCACTGGGAACTGCTTTCTTAGGTGTATCGGTGAAGTGAAGCTGTGAAGTCATCGGATGCGATGCGTCAAAAGCTCCTAAAGGAGCGTATCGGAGATGATGCGGGCCCCGTGCACCGGCCCGTGCACCGCCATGGCGTCGAGGCTGTGGTGCCGCAGCTCTTCGGCGAGCCCGGCGGCCGTGGCGGGGCTGTGCGCGAGGAACGCGACGGTGGGTCCGGAGCCGGAGACGATGCCTGCGATCGCGCCGCAGGCCTCGCCGCGGCCCAGGGTCTCGCGCAGGCCCGGGGCCAGTTCGATCGAGGCGCGCTGGAGGTCGTTGACCAGCACGCGGCTCAGGGCGTCGGCATCGCCGCTGCGCAGAGCCGTGAGCACGCCGGGATCCACGGCGTCGGGTTCGTCCACCGCCAGGCCCTCGGCCGCGCGCAGGCGGTCCAGGGTGCGGTAGACCTCAGGGGTGGGCAGGCCGAAGTCCGCGCTGACCAGGACCCAGTCCGTCTGGGCCTTGACCAGGGCCGGCGAGAGGTCATCGCCCAGGCCCAGTCCGACGGCGGTGCCGCCCAGCAGCGCGAAGGGAACATCGGCGCCGAGCTCGGCGGCCAGGTGGGCCAGCTCATCGCGGGACAGTCCGCTGTTCCACAACGCGTCGCAGGCCAGCAGGGTGGCGGCGGCGTCGGCCGATCCGCCGCCCATGCCGCCAGCCACGGGCACCCGTTTGGTGATCTCCAGGTGGACACCCGTGGAGTGTTCCGAGACGTCGGCCATGATGGCGGCGGCTTTGTAGGCCAGGTTGCGGTGATCGAGCGGAATGTCCACCCCGTCGAGGTCCACGGTGCTCGCATCACTGATGCTGACGGTGATCTCGCCGGTATCGGTGCTGGTGGCGGCAATTTCTTCGTAGAGCGAGACAGCCAGGTAGACGCTGGCCACGGAGTGGTAGCCGTCCGGCCGCAGCGGTCCGACGTCCAGTGAGACGTTAACCTTGCCTGGAGCTTTCACCCGGACGGTCCTCGCGGCAAAGCGCCCTCTCACTGCGTTCATGGCTCCACGCTATGGCATCGCGGCCCGGGCTCCAAGCACGCAACCGCCCCCGGAGGCGCCCATGCAGGGCTCACAAGGAGCTCAGGAGTCCGCTTGTCCGTGGGCTTCGGCGATTCTGGCGAACGCCGCGATGTCGATCACTTCGCCGCGTGCTGTGGGGTCGACGCCGGCGGCCCGCAGGCAGCGTTCGGCCTCGGCGGCACTGCCGGCCCAGCCGGCCAGCGCGGCCCGGAGCGTCTTGCGGCGCTGCGCGAAGGCGGCGTCGATCACGGCGAAGACCTGCTCCCTGGTGGCGGTCGTAACCGGGGGCTCCCGGCGCGTGAAGGCGACGAGTCCGGAATGGATCTTGGGCGCTGGCCAGAAGACGTTCATGCCGATCACGCCGGCCTTGCGCATGCTGCTGTACCAGGCGGCTTTGACGGATGGAACGCCGTAGGTCTTGGAGCCGGGCCCGGCCGCGAGCCGGTCGGCGACTTCATCCTGGACCATGACCAGGCCGTGCTGCAGGCTCGGGAAGTGCTGCAGGAGGTGCAGCACCACGGGAACGGCCACGTTGTAGGGAAGATTCGCGACGAGGGCGGTCGGCTCGACGGGAAGTTCGGTGACCCGCATGGCGTCCGCCAGCACGAGGTGGAAGTTCCCGACGGCGTGCGGTCGCCACGCGGCGACAGTGGCCGGCAGGCGCCCGGCAAGGACCGGATCGATTTCGACGGCGACCACGCTGCGGGCGGCGTCCAGCAGGCCAAGGGTCAGTGACCCGAGTCCGGGGCCGACTTCCAGGACGGTCTCATCGGCCCGGATGTCGGCGGCGTTCACGATCCGCCGGATGGTGTTGCCGTCGATCACGAAGTTCTGCCCGAGGGTCTTCGTGGGCCGCACGCTGATTTCCTCTGCCAGCCGGCGGATATCGGAGGCACCCATCAGCGGTGCGGGCCCCGCTCCGGGCAGGCTTTCGGGGGCGGAGGGGCTCGGTTCAGTCACCTAGGTATCCTATCCCGGCGCCGGTACGCCGCAGGCCGGGTCCGGAGGGAATCCGGACCGGCCTGTGCTCTCCCCTGGCTGTGGTCGGCAGCCGCGGGAGTCGGGCGTTTAGTGGCGGGCGTTCAGTGGCGGGCAGTCAGCCGCGGGCCTGGCCTGCTAGCTGGAGGCGGCCCAGCCGCAACCCCAGGGCTGCAGTCCGCGCTGGGCGTAGACCCGGTTGGCGACGGCGATCTGCTGGGCCTTGGTGGCGGCCGCGGCGTTCGGGGCGTAGGCGCCGCCGCCCGAGCTGAGCCAGGTGCCGACGTCGAACTGCAGGCCTCCGTAGTAGCCGTTGCCGGTGTTGGTGGACCAGTTGCCGCCGGATTCGCACTGGGCGATCTTGTCCCACATGCCCTGGTTCATCATGGCGGGGGCGGCCGCACCGGTGTTGGCGGCGGGCTTGGGCTTTTCCTTGGTGCCGACAGTGACCTTTTCGGTGACGGGCTGGACGCTGACGGTCTCGGACACCAGGGTCCGGGAGGCTTCGCGGCCATCCACGAGGACCAGCTTGAAGTTCTTGCTGGTGGTGCCGGCGACGCCGGCCTGGGTGACCTTCTTCTCACCCTTGAACATGTCAGCACTCTCGGTGGTGAGCGTTTCGAAGGCGACGGGCTCGGTGGTGTTGGCGGTCTTGCTGACGTCGACGCGGGAGACCTTGATCACCATGTCATTGACCACCGGGGCGTTCCCGGGCTGGGAGACGCGGTCGCTGGCCCCAAGCGAAAGCCCGGCGTCCTCGAGCACTTTGGCGACCGTGGCCGCCGTCGTGGTGGTCGCTGCCGCCTTGCCGTCCGCAACGAGGCTCACCTTTTTCGGCGTCGAGATGGAGACGAAGGAGCCGGAGACGGCGAGCTGGGCGTCCTTGGGCACGGAGACCTGCGAGGCGCTGGCCACGCCGAGTTCGGTCACGAGCCCTTCGACGGTGGGTGCGGTGGTGGAGATAGTCCGTTCGGCGCCGTCCAGGCTGACCTTGACGGCCTTGGCGAGGTTGACGTTGATGACTGACCCGTCCTGCACGTGGGCGTCCGCCGAAGGCGACACCCTGTCAGATGGCTGCAGTTCAACCTTGGCGCTCTTGACGACTTCCCCGACGGTTCCGCCGAAGGTCTGGACGGAGCTGACTTTGCCATCCACGTTGAGTGTGATCGTCTTGTTATTGCCGACGAAGGCCACGAGGCCCAGCACCAGTGCCACCAGCACCACGAGCTGCGTGCCAACCTTGACGAAGCTGAACTTGCCGTCCGATGTGAAGAACTTGACCACAATTGCCCGAATCTCTTGGACCTTCCGGGCACGGGGAAAAGTGCACGTGGCCATCCCCCGCGAGCGCGCCAACGGCGGCTCCGGACAGCGTCCGGAGCGTCACGGAACATGCGTGCACTGCCTCACCCAAAACGAGAGCGCGCATGTGGTTCGTTTGCCACAATGCACGCCCTGCTGGAGTGAAATTATCCGTAGGCCTTCCCCGACCCCGGCTAATAGTTGACCACTGTAATCGAAGCGTTATAAAGGAACCAAGAATTTGTGCATACCCCGTATCTACCCCGGGAGGCTGAATGAGGGCGGTTCAGTCCCAGGATCCGTATGCCCGCACCGTATTTGCGGCGATCTGCGCACACAGCCCGGAAAGCTCCGACCCAGTCACATCGGCCATGGCCCGCACCGTGTACGGAACCATGTAGCTCGCGTTCGGCCGGCCGCGATGCGGGTGCGGGGTGAGGAAGGGTGCGTCGGTCTCGACCAGGATCCGGCTCGGCTCAGCGATAGCCAGCGCTTCCCGCAGGTCCGTCGCGTTCTTGAATGTCACAGTTCCGGCAAAGGACATGTACCAGCCCTCCGCGTTGCAGGTCCGGGCGAGCGCCTCGCCGCCGGAGAAACAGTGGAAGACCACCCGCTCCGGTGCCCCCTCTTCGCGCAGGACCTGGACGACGTCGTCGTGGGCGTCGCGGTCGTGGATTTGCAGCGTCAGTCCAAGCCGTTTGGCGATGTCGATATGGCGGCGGAACGAATAGCGCTGGTGGACCAGGCCCTCGCCCTCGGTCCGGAAGAAGTCCAGGCCGGTCTCCCCGATCGCCCGGATCCTCGGATGGGCGGCGAGCTCCTCGATCTCGGCCAGGGCCTCCTCCAGGCCGCCGCGCCGGGCGTAGCCGGGGGCGTCGTTGGGGTGGAGGGCAACAGCGCCCAGGAGCCGTGAATCGAGGTCGACCGCGTTGACCGTAAACCGGGACGATTCGAGGTCGCAGCCCACCTGCACGGCGCCTTGCACGCCCACGGCGGCGGCGGCATCGAGGGCGTCCTTGATGCCCACCTCAAGCTCCGCGTCGGGAAAATCCAAATGCGTGTGGTTGTCCATGACCGGCACGGGAAGCGGTTCAGGTGCGGGCGGATACCCGCTGCGTCCGGTACCGTCGTGTCCAGGCGACCGGAAGGGGACGGGAGTGAGGGGACTGAGCATTCATCCACCCTAACCGGAGGCCAGATTTCCCCGGAACTCTCTGTCAGGGCCGGCAGTTGTGTTAGTAGTCTGTTAATACTCTGTAATTTCCCCGTTAGGAAACAGGTGAATGCCACTGCGGGGCCCGGCCGCCGCGGGCGGTCAGATCCGGGACCCACCAGGGCTGAAAGGCTGCCGATGGATTACCACCGCACTTCCGTAGACGACATCCTCCCCCAAGGACAGAGCCTCCCGGGCCGCGCTTCCTTGGATCCAAGCGCAGCCGGACACCGGCCCCCGCGGCATGAACTGCCGGCCATGGAAGCCGACGCCTTCCACTCAGCCAGCACCCGGATCCTGACGGCGATCAATACGGTCATCGACGGCAAGGCCGAAGCGGCCAAACTGGCGCTCACGGTCCTCCTCGCCCAGGGCCACCTGCTCCTCGAAGACGTCCCAGGGGTGGGCAAGACGCTCCTGGCGAAGACGCTGGGCCGCACCATCGACTGTTCCGTCAGCCGGATCCAGTTCACCCCGGACCTGCTCCCGTCCGACGTCACGGGCGTGTCCATCTACAACCAGGCGACCCGGACCTTCGAGTTCCGGCACGGCGCGGTGTTCGCCAACATCGTCATCGGGGACGAAATCAACCGCGCCTCGGCCAAGACCCAGTCAGCCCTGCTGGAGTGCATGGAGGAGCACCAGGTCACGGTGGACGGCACGTCCTACCGGCTGGAT
This sequence comes from Arthrobacter sp. 10T425, assembly GCF_056393985.1. Classification (NCBI taxonomy): domain Bacteria; kingdom Bacillati; phylum Actinomycetota; class Actinomycetes; order Micrococcales; family Micrococcaceae; genus Arthrobacter; species Arthrobacter sp. 10T425. The sequence goes on from NZ_JBFTGZ010000007.1 coordinate 69,109, forward strand.
GAGCCCTTCATGGTGGTGGCGACGCAGAACCCCATTGAGATGGAGGGCACGTATCCGCTGCCGGAAGCGCAGCGGGACCGCTTCATGGCCCGGATTTCCATGGGCTACCCGGACCGTGAGTCCGAGATGGAGATGCTCGAAACCCACCAGGCCTCCTCTCCGCTGGCGCGTGTGACGGCAGTGGTCACCGCGGCGGAAGTGGCCGCCATGATTGCCACGGTGCAGCAGGTGTACGTGTCCCGGTCGATCAAGGAGTACACCGTGGCCCTGGGCCGGGCCACGCGGGAAAGCGGGCTTCTCCGGCTCGGCGCCAGCCCGCGGTCCATGCTGCAGCTCCTGCGTGCGGCGAAGGCCACCGCCGCGCTGGAGGGCCGGGACTTTGTGCTGCCGGACGACGTCGTCAGCGTCGCCGAAGCGGTGCTCGCCCACCGGATCATCCTCGACCGCAAGGCGGCCAGCGCGGGTGAGACGCCGCAAAGCGTCATCCGGGCCATCATCGCCAAGATACCCGTCACCCCGGACGTGACGGCCTCACCCAACGGAACCGGCCGCCCTGGCCGGAAGAAGGCCTCGGCCATGGCAGCCGCGCCGCCGCCCAACCTGCCCAATCCGCGCTAGGGAATGGCTCCGCCGTGGCGTTAAGGGATCGGTTCCCCGGGCACTTCTTCAGCAGCCGCGGCTGGGGCCTGCTCGGCGCGGGTGCGGTGTCGCTGCTGGCCGCGCAGATCATGGGGCGCCGGGACCTGCTGGCCCTGGCCGTCCTGCTGCTGGTGCTGCCGGCGCTCGCCCTGGCCGGAACCCGGGTCCTGAAGCCGAGGTTCCGGGTCTACCGCGAATTCAGCCCGTCGCCGGTTGAAACCTCCGCCCGTGCCACGGTGCGGCTGGCCGTCGCGCGGACCGGGGCGGGCACAGGCCACGCGGTCATGGAGGAACACTTGCCGGCCCGGTTCGGCGAATCGCCCGTCTTCCGGTTCCCGGCCCGTGCGGCAGCCGGCGGCACCAGCCGCTATGAGTACCACCTCCGCTCGGCCAGGCGCGGCCAGTTCCTGATCGGGCCCGTCACGGCGGAATTCAGCGATCCCTTCGGGCTCTCCTTCCACCGCCACGCGATTGACGACGGCGACCTCCTCACCGTCACGCCCGCCGCCATCGAGCTGCCGGAGACGGGGCTCGCCGGTGCCCGCGGACACGACGGTGTCACACCCACGCGGGCCCGGGCCAATCCCAGCGACGACGACGTCATGACCCGCGAATACCGCCACGGGGATCCGCTGCGCCGGGTGCACTGGGCCGCGACCGCCCGCCACGGGTCCCTCATGGTGCGGCAGGAGGAATCCGTCACGACCCCCGAGGCGACCATCATCCTGGACCAGCGGCTCTCCGCCTACCCCCACGGGGTGTTCGGCCACAGTGCCCATTCCTCCGGCGGCCACCCGGGCGGCGGGGAGGGGGACGGCCACGACCTGCTGACCTCTGATGCCTTCGAGTGGGCTGTCACGGCGGCGATGTCGATCGGGGCGCACCTCGCGGAACGCAACTACTCGTTGCGGTTCCTGGACAGCGCGGGCGAGCCGGCCTTCCGGCATTCGCCGTCCGCTCCCGACCCGGAAGCCGAGGAATACACCGGAACGGCCGGGCTGCAGTCCATCGCCGAAAGCCTGGCTGCCATCGAGCTTTCCGGCCCGCACCACACCCACCACCACAACCACCCGCACCGTGACCGCACGGGGCCCCGCCCGCAGAAGGCCGCGGCGGGAACCAGCACCGGATCTTCCGCGCCGGGGGGATTCCGCTCCGGGGCCGGTGCGGGCACCGGTAATGCCCCGCACGCCTTCGACGACACCCTGATGGACAAACTTTCCGCCCACCGGCTGCGCGGACCTGTCCTGGCGGTCCTGGGCAGCCTGACCCCGGCCGAGGCCCGGGCGCTGTCCCCGGCCGCCGGGTTCGGCGCGAACGCCTTCGCGCTGCTGGTCACGGACCGGGCACAGGACTCCGGCGACGTGCCCGAGGTGCTGGAGGCGCTGCGGCTGGGCGGATGGCGGGCCCTGGCGGTGTCCGCCCAGAGCTCGCTGCCTGACGCCTGGGCAGCCTTCGACCAGGCAGACCCGGGGATGTCCGCCGGGGCCGACGTCCGCCGCGGCGTGGGGGGCCGGCCATGACGCTCGCCCCGCAACGCAGCCAAGGCACCGGCACGGCCGGCGGAGAAGAACCGACGGCCCTCTCCCCCGGTGCGGCGTCCCGGCCGGACGGACCCGGCGCCCGGCCCTGGGTGATGGCGACCGCCGTCGCGGTAGCCGTCGCGGGCGCGGCCCTCGGATTCAACGGCGTCCTGCGTGGCTGGGCCTGGTACTCCCCGGTGTTCAGTACCGTGCTCTCCGTTGCGTTCTCCCTCGCGGTGCTCCGGTCCCTGCGTGCCCGGCCCTGGCTGGTGACCGCCGGCGGCCTGGTGGCGCTGATCGTGGCCGTGACCTTCATCTTCTTCCGGCAGCACAGCATTGCCGGGTTCATCCCCTCCCCGGAGACCATGAACTACCTGGGAAAGTTCCTCCGGCGGGCCAGCGAAACGGTTCTGGCCGAGAGCACCCCAGTGGCCCCCAACGCCGGAATCGTCATGCTGATCTGCGCGGTCCTCGGGGTGCTCGTGATCCTCATCGATGCCCTGGCGTTCCCGCTGGCGCTGCCGGCCACGAGCGGGCTCGGGATCCTGGCAATCCTCGTGGTGCCGGCCATGGTCAAGCCGCAAAGCGTGGGAGTGCTGGGGTTCTTGGGCGCCGTAGTCGGGTACCTGTTGATCCTCGGCTGCAGCCATTGGTACACGCCGGATACCCGCACCCTGGCCGACACCGCCCGCAACCCCGGGCAGCTCCGGCGCGGCACGGTCACGGCCGTCGCGGCGCTGACCCTCACGCTGGTGCTGCAGCTGGTCATCCCGGGTTTCGACCAGGGCACGTTCCCGCAGGGCTCGCGGCTGAACCCGTTCGGCGGCGCCACCGGCCTCAATCCGATGATCAGCCTGGGCAACAGCCTGCGCAGCCCCTCCGGCGAGGGCCGGATCACCTTCGCCACGAACGCGCCGACGACGCCGTACCTGCGCTCGGTAACCGTGGACACCTTTGACGGCGATTCCTGGTCACCCGATGACCGGGAGTCGAGCCGGCAGCCGGGAACCGGCCGGCTCGAGGCCGGGCATGAAACCGCCCCGGCCGAGCTCCGCGTAATTACGGCCGTCAACACCGGCCAGTACACGAGCCCGTACCTGCCCGCACCGTATGCGCCGGAAGCTGTCAACGGACTCTCAGGGCGCTGGAGCTGGGACCCCGCCACGCTGAGCATCAAGGGTGTGGACACAAATTCCCGCGACCAGCAATATGTGGTCTCGTCCGTCACTCCGCAGCTCACGGCAGCGCTGCTGGCGGGCGCTTCCGGGCCGGTGACCGGTGTCCCCGAACTGTTCCTCCGGGAACCGTCGAATGTTCCGGAGGTTGTGCGCAGCACGGCTAAAACCGTGACGGCGGGTGCCAACTCGCCGTATTCGCGGGCCATGGCCATCCAGAGGTATCTGCGCTCCGCCGAGTTCAGCTACTCGCTGCAGTCCCCCGTGCAGGGCGGCTACGACGGCAACGGCCTGTCCGTGCTGGCGGACTTCCTGACCCAGAAGAGCGGCTACTGCATTCATTTCGCCTCCGCCATGGCCGTGATGGCCAGGCTGGAGGGCATTCCGAGCAGGATCGCCGTGGGCTACGCGCCGGGGCGCCCCACGGGGGCCACGGTGGCGGTCTCGGGCCAGGGCCCGCTTCCGGAGTTCGAGGTCGATGCCCGGGACGCCCACGCCTGGCCGGAGCTCTATTTCCAGGGCATCGGCTGGGTCGCGTTTGAGCCGACACCGTCCCGCGGCGTCGTTCCGGCGTACGCCACGGATGCCGCCGCACGCAGCGGTGCCAGCACCAACGACCGCAACGACGCCCTGACCCCCGGTGACGGTTCCACCCAGGCACCGTTCCCGGCCCCCGGCACGGTCCCGCTTCCCGGAGCGGGCACGCCGGCGCCCAGCGGCGCGCAGGCGGCACAGGCGCTGTACAGCGTTGCCGCGGTGCTGCTGCTGGCGCTGCTGGTGGCCTCCCCGCGGCTGGTGCGCAGCGGCGTGCGGCGCCGCAGGCTAAGGACGGCGTCCCGCGGCTATCCCGGCGTCACGGCCGGGACGGCGCTGCCGGCCTGGGCGGAACTGCGGGATCTGGCCACGGACTACGGGGTGGCGCCCGGAGCGAGCGAAACGCCGCGGAATTTCGCCGAGCGGTTGCGCGCCTCGACGGTTTTGGGGGAACCCGGCGGTGCGGACGGGCCCGGCCAGCGGGCCGCGGCGGCCCTGACCGAGGACTTCGAACGTGAGCAGTACGGCCGCCCGGGCGGCGTGGCCGGTCCGGCGCGGACCGCAGGCTCCGCGGATCCGGCCGACTCCGCCGCGGCCAGGATCGCCCTGGTGCAGGCCTCGCTGCGCGCCAACGCCGGCTTCCTGGTCCGGCTGCGCGCGGCCTGGCTCCCGCCGTCGGTCATGTCCGGCTGGCGACGGGCCCTCCGGCTGCCCCGCGGATTCCTCTCCCGGACAGCACAATACTCCCGGACAGCACGACGCACCCGGCGGGGGTTCGCGGGATCCTGGGGAAAGATCCGCAACTCCGTCCGCCGGGTGCGCCGCGGGTAGCTGGCGTGGCTAGCCGGCGTAGGGGTCGGCGATGCCGATGTACTGCGTGTAGAGGTATTCCTCGATGCCCTCGAGGCCGCCTTCACGGCCCAGACCGGACTGCTTGACGCCGCCGAACGGGGCGGCAGCGTTGGAGACCACGCCGGCGTTGAGGCCCAGCATGCCGGTCTCGAGCCGTTCGCCCATCCGGATGCCCCGGTTCAGGTCCCGGGTGAAGACATAGGCCACCAGCCCGTACTCGGTGTTGTTCGCGAGCCGGACGGCCTCGTCCTCGGTGTCAAAGGTGATGATCGGGGCGACGGGTCCGAAGATTTCCTCGGACAGGATCCGGCTGCCCTCGCTCACGCCGGTGAGGATGGTGGGCTTGTAGAAGTATCCCGGGCCTTCGACGGCGGAGCCGCCGGTCACGGCGACAGCACCGGAGTTCACGGCGTCGGTGACGAGTTCGTGGACCTTGTCCCGGCTCTTGGCATCGATCAGCGGGCCGACCTTGGACTCGGCCTCGGTGCCGCGGGCGGTGGTCATATCCGCCATCTTCGCGGCGAACTTCTCCGCGAACTCGGCCGCGACGGACTCGTGCACGATGAACCGGTTCGCCGCGGTGCAGGCCTCGCCCATGTTCCGCAGCTTCGCCAGCATCGCCCCGGCGACGGCGGCGTCGATGTCGGCGTCCCCGAAGACGACGAACGGGGCGTTCCCGCCGAGTTCCATCGAGGTCCGCAGCACCGTCTCGGACGCATCCGCGAGCAGCCGGCGGCCGACCTCGGTGGAACCGGTGAAGGACAGCTTGCGCAGGCGCTGATCCTTGATCAGCGGGCCCGTGGTGGCGCCGGCCGTGGAGGTCGGGATGACGTTCAGGACACCGGCGGGCAGGCCGGCCTCGACCATCACGGCCGCGAACAGCTGGGACGTCAGTGGGGTCAGGTTCGCGGACTTGAGCACCATCGTGCAGCCGGCCGCGACCGCGGGGGCGATCTTGCGGGTGGCCATCGCCAGCGGGAAGTTCCACGGCGTGATCAAAAGGCACGGGCCCACGGGCTTCTTGGTCACCAGCAGCCGGGACTTGCCGTCCGGGGAGACCGAGTAGCGGCCGAACGCGCGGACGGCCTCTTCCGAGAACCAGCGCAGGAACTCGGCGCCGTAGGTGACCTCGCCGCGGGCCTCGGCCAGCGGTTTGCCCATCTCCAGGGTCATCAGGAGCGCGAAGTCCTCGGCCCGTTCGGTTACCAGCTCGAAGGCGCGGCGCAGGATCTCGCCGCGTTCCCGGGCCGGGACCTTGGCCCAGGACTCCTGCGCGGCAGCGGCCGCGTCCAGGGCCGCCTTGCCGTCTTCGGGACCGGCGTCGGCAATGCTGAGCAGGACCTTCCCGGTCGCGGGATCCTCGACGTCGAAGGTCTTCCCGGACACGGCCGGACGCCATTCGCCGTTGATCAGCAGACCCGTCGGAACGGACGCCAGCAGGGCGCTCTCCCGGTCCGCGGAAACAATAGGCTGGGCAGTTACAGTCACAATGACTCCCTCGTCAGCAATTCGGTTGAACTAGTGTGGGCACAAGTTTTTTGAATGGGTTTTCGTTGTAGGCGCTCGTTCCCACAGGCAGGCACGGGCGTCTGGATTACTGCCACGCTACTGCCGCGCTCACTGGCAAGTCTATGCATGCGCGCACTACTGTATCCAGACTATGCTGTGCAGCTGCACAACCGTTCTGCGTGCGCGTGGAGCCCGGTTCCGGCGGGCCCCCGAGGCAAGCAGCGCGCCGGAACCCGCCGCCCGGCACCCACCACCTGGCTCAGCGCACGGCTCAGCGCGCGGCGAGGACCGCGGCATAGAGTTCGCGCTTGCTGACCTTCGCGTCATCGGCCACTGCGGCGACAGCCTCCTTCAGCCGGATTCCCTGGGCTATCAGCCCGTTGACGGCGGCCACATGATCCTCGGGGCGGCCGGGTTCGCGTTCCGGGGCGCCGCCCACCACCACGGCGATTTCGCCGCGTACCTCGCTGGACTCGGCCCATTCAAGCAGTTCGCGCAGGGTGCCGCGGATGACCTCTTCATAGGTCTTGGTGAGTTCGCGGCAGACGGCAGCCCGGCGGTCGGCGCCAAAGCTCTCCCGCAGGGCCCTCAGCATGGGCTCCAGCCGGTGCGGCGCCTCGAAGAACACCATGGTGCGCCGCTCGGTGTCGAGATCGGCCAGCCGCGAGGAGCGTTCACCGGCCTTGCGGGGCAGGAAACCCTCGAAGCAGAAGCGGTCCGTCGGCAGGCCCGACAGGGCCAGGGCGGTCAGCACGGCGGAGGGTCCTGGGGCCGCGGTGACGGTGAGGCCGGCCGCCACGGCGCCTTCAACCAGCCGGAACCCCGGATCAGAAACAGAGGGCATGCCGGCGTCGGTCACCATCACAAGAGTCTTGCCGGACCGGACCTGCGCCAGCAGGTCAGCCGTCTTGGCTGCCTCATTGTGCTCGTGATAGCTGATGATCCGGCCGGCCACGGTGACGCCGAGGTTCTGCACAAGGCGGTGCAGCCTCCGGGTGTCCTCCGCGGCGACGATGTCCGCCGTCGCGAGCAACTCCACGAGCCGCGCCGAGGCATCGCCCGCATTTCCGATCGGCGTCGCGGCGAGAACGATCCTGCCGGGCCCGCCAGGGGCGAGAACACTGGCGGAAACAGCGGCGGAATCAGACGCGGAATCAGGGGCGGGAACGGCGGCGGCGGCATCGCCGTCGAAGGGAGGATCGAGGGGAGGAAGGGGGGAAGGGCTGGGTTCGTGGTCCACAGGACCAGCCTACTGCCGCCGGGGCGGGGGCCTGCGAGCACAGCTGCGAAAGGTAGCATGGGCAACGTGACCCAGACCCCCACGCGGCAGCCCGAGACTGGCCCCGATGCATCGCCGGCAACAGGTCCCAGCCGTCCCGACGGCCGGGCGGCCGGCAAGGACCGGAGCCGCTTCAGCACCGGCCGCAACCTTGAAGGGCACCGCTGGATCGGCCGCCCCGCCGAGGCCAACACCCCGGAGGCCCTCAGGGAACGCCTGATCGGCGGCCTCCAGAGCTGGCGGGACTACCCGGCGTCGCTTCGGCTCTGGTACTGGCTCATTCCCGTCCTGACGGCCGCGCTGGGCGGCGTCCTGCGGTTCGTCCGGCTGGACACGCCGCGCAACCTGGTCTTTGACGAAACGTACTACGTCAAAGACGCGTACTCCTTCCTGGTCAGCGGATACGAGCGCAGCTGGCCGGACCGGGCGAACGACTCCTTCATCGCCGGCAACCCCGGCGTGCTGCTGAACACCCCGGAGTACGTCGTCCACCCGCCGGTCGGCAAGTGGATGATCGCCGCGGGCATGTGGCTGTTCGGGGCGGACAACCCCTTCGGCTGGCGGTTCGGTGCAGCCCTGACGGGGACACTGTCCATCCTCCTGCTGGCCCTGATCGCGCAAAAGCTCTTCCGCTCGCTCACCCTGGGTGCCGTGGCCGGCATCCTGCTCGCCGTGGACGGCCACCACCTGGTCATGTCCCGGACCTCGCTGCTGGACATCTTCCTGATGTTCTGGCTCCTCGCCGCGTTCGGGGCCCTGCTGATGGACCGCGACGACGGCCGGAGGCGGCTCGCTGCCCGGCTCGGCCGGCAGGCCGCGGCCTCCGCCACGGGGCGGCCCTCGGCGCTGCAGCTCACCTCCGGGCCCTGGCTCGGCATCCGGTGGTGGCGCCTCTCGGCGGGCGTCTGCCTGGGCCTGGCGGTCGGCACGAAATGGTCCGCCCTGTTCTTTCTGGCCGGATTCGGCCTGCTGACCGTCTTCTGGGACCTCAGTGCGCGGCGCATAGCCGGCGTGCATGCCTGGATCAGCGGCGGCATCCTCAAGGACGGCGTCCCGGCCTTCCTGAGCATCGTTCCGGTGGCCGCCCTGGTCTACGGCGCCACCTGGACCGGGTGGTTCCGTTCCACGGACGCCTACTTCAGGCACTGGGCCGACGCCAACCCCTCGGCCGAGTGGGGCTGGCTGCCGAACGCCGTACGGTCCCTGGTGCATTACCACCTGGAGGCCTACAAGTTCCACCAGGGCCTCAGTGCCGACCACCCCTACGAGGCCAGCGCCTGGAGCTGGCTGGTCATGGGCCGGCCCACGTCCTTCTTCTACGAATCCCCCGGGCAGGGCACCCCGGGCTGCGAGCTGACCAACTGCACCACCGCCATCCTCTCCGTCGGCAACCCGTTGATCTGGTGGAGCGCGGCCGTGAGCCTGGGTGTCCTGCTGTTCTGGTGGGCGGGCCGCCGCGACTGGCGCGCCGGCGCAGTCCTGGCCGGAGTGGCCGCAGGATATCTCCCCTGGTTCATGTACCCGGAGCGCACCACCTTCTTCTTCTACGCCGTGTCCTTTGAACCGTTCCTGGTGCTGGCGCTCGTCTATTGCCTGGGGCTGGTGCTCGGCCAGCGCGCCGACCCCCTCTGGCGCCGGCGGTCCGGGTTCTACCTGGTGGCGCTGTTCGTGGTGGCGGCCGTGCTGGTGTCCGCGTTCTTCTACCCGGTCTGGACGGCCGAGGTGATCCCGTACCAGGACTGGCGCATCCGGATGTGGATGCCGTCCTGGATCTAGGGCAGGATTGCAGGGGAATGTCCGCCGAACTCCGGGCGGACCAGGAAATGGAGACTCGGCTGTGAGAGAAGCAAGCACCGGACTGCTCGTGGAGCTGGACCCGGAGAGCAACGTGACTGACCTGCTCCTGGAGCAGCACGCGAAGGATCCCGTGCACGCCCTCTACTCCCGCAAAGGCCCCGCCGGCTGGACCGACGTCTCCGTCCAGCACTTCCTGGAGCAGGTCACTGCCCTTGCCAAGGGCCTGATCGCCGGCGGACTCACGCCGGGCGAAACCGTCGCGGTCATGTCCGCCACCCGGTACGAGTGGACGGTGGTGGACTTCGCCATCTGGTTCGCCGGCGGCGTCACCGTCCCGATCTACGAGACCTCCTCCGCGGCCCAGGTCGAGTGGATTCTCCATGATTCGGGGGCCCGGCGGGTGTTCGTCGAGGACCACGCCAGGGCCGCCCTCGTCCAGGGCGTCCTGGACGCCTCCACCGTCCTCGGTGACCGGCTTGTTGCCGTCGTGCGGATGGAGCACGACGGCGCCGCACCGAACCTGGCAAGCATGGCCGCGGCCGGCACCGGGGTGACCGACGCCGAGCTGGAACGCCACCGGACCGCGGCGTCCCTGGCGGATGTCGCGTCCCTGGTCTACACCTCGGGCACCACCGGCAAGCCCAAGGGCTGCGAGATCACCCACGCCAACTTTGCCCTCGTGGCCAAGAACATCGTCCTGTTCCTGCCCGAGCTCCTCATGCAGCCGCGTTCCCGGACGCTGATGTTCCTGCCCCTGGCGCACGTCCTGGCCCGGGCGGTACAGGTGGTCTGCCTGAGCTCCGGATCCACCCTCGGCCACACCGCCAGTGCCAAAGAGCTCCTGGACGACCTGGACAGCTTCAAACCCACCTTTCTGCTGGTGGTCCCCCGGATCTTCGAAAAGGTCTACGCCGGAGCCGCGCAGAAGGCCGACGCCGCCGGCAAGGAACGGATCTTCACAGCCGCAGCGGCGGCCGCGATCGACTACTCCAAGGCCCTCGACGCCGCCTCCCGGGGCAACGGCACGGGCCCGGGGCTCCTGCTGCGTGCCCGGCACGCAGTCTTCGACCGGATCCTGTATCCCAGGCTCCGGCAGGCCTTCGGCGGCCAGCTGCGGTACACGGTCTCCGGCGCGAGCCCGCTGAGCTCCAACGACGCCCATTTTTTCCGCGGCGTGGGCATCCCCGTCCTGGAAGGCTACGGCCTGACCGAAACCACGGCGCCCTGCACAGCCAACACCCCGGCGCGGACCAAGGTGGGCACCGTCGGCATCCCGGTGCCGGGCACCACGGTCCGGGTGGCCGACGACGGCGAGATCCTGGTCAAGGGCATCGGCGTCTTCAAGGGCTACCACGCCAACGAGGCCGCCAACGCTGAGGCCTTCGTGGACGGTTTCTTCCGGACCGGCGACCTCGGCTCCCTCGACGAGGACGGATTCCTGACCATCACGGGCCGGAAGAAGGACCTGCTGGTCACAGCCGGCGGCAAGAATGTCGCCCCGGGCCCGCTCGAGGAGAAGATCCGGGAGCACCAGCTGGTCGGACAGGCCGTGGTCGTTGGCGACGGCCGGCCCTTCGTCTCGGCACTGGTGAACCTGGACCCGGAAGGACTGCGCAACTGGTGCGCCGCCCGGAAGGTGCCCGTCATGGCGCCGGCCGAAGCCGCCACGGACCAGACGGTCCGGGCCGCGATCCAGGAAGCCATCAATGCCGCGAACCTCACGGTCTCCAAGGCCGAGTCCATCCGCAGCTTCGTCATCCTGGACGCCGACTTCACCGTGGAATCAGGGCACCTGACCCCCTCGCTCAAACTCAAGCGGGCCGCCGTCGTGCGGGACTACGAACAGCACATCAACCGCATCTACGGCTGACCCCGGGCAACCGGCCCGTCGTCAGACGGTGTGCCGGGTGCGCGCCGGGCCCTCTGCGTCGCTGCCGGCCGTGCCGTCCGCCGCGGGCGCAGCCTCGGCGGTGGCGCCGGCGCCGGCATCAGTATCGGTGCCCTTGGACGTGGCGGCGGCCTTCTTGCCGAGGCCGCGGCGCCGGCGCGTGGGCCAGGTCAGGACGAGGGTGACCAAGGAAGCGAGCAGCACGAGGCTTCCGATGACGATCCCGGCGTCCATCCAGAACTGGCCCGGGAAGAGCCGGATCAGGGTGTCCTGGAGCGTAAATGTCCAGGTCCCGTTGGCGAAGAAAATACGGTGGAAATCGGTGAAGAACTGCTCCCAGCCGAGTACCGCGAGGGTCCCGAGGCCGATGATGAGTGCAAGGGTGACGATCGAGCCGGCGAACAGGCCGCGGCGGACTCCCCCGTTGTGGCGCCGCTTGAGGTAGATCACGGCCACCAGGCCCAGCAGGATCAGCAGGGTACCGGCGCCGAAAGTGGACAGGATCACGGCCTTGACGTCGGCCATGTGGCTGACTTCGCCGTCCTTGAACAACCGCTCCCCGCTTTGGTCCACAAGATCGCCGAGGTAGCGGGGGCCCGACCAGTTGCTGAGGTAGTCCACCGCGTAGGAACCGTACGTCATGCGGTCATCGGTGCTGAAGCCGTAGCCGTCACCGGGGAAGCCCGGACGGTTGTATTCCACCCAGAGGAACAGGGGGCTGGTCACGGCGCGGACGGCGAGCACCAGCAGGATGACCGGGTAGAACACGGCGAGCAGCACCTGAAGCACCCGCGGCAGGACGGGCTTGGCCTTGGCCGCCTGCTCGCGTTCGGCATTACGGCGTTCGGCGTTGCGGCGTTCGACTTCGTCCTCGGGGTCGGTGTCAGGACGTGCGCGGGCTGATGCGCCGGCTCCTGCCCCGCGCGCCTCGTCATTCGACGTGGCAGCATTCGACGTGGCCACGTCCGACGGGGAAGTATCCGACGGCCCCGTGGCGGCGGCCTCGGCCGCCTTGCGGTCGGCGCGGCTCTCCGGCTGGCTGGCGGTGGGCGTTGCCGACGGCGCTGCCGCGCCCTCTGCTGATCCCGCTGCTGCGGCTGATCCTGTCTTGCCGGCGGCTGCGGCCGGCCCTGCCGGGCCGGCTGCCGTGCCCGCCGTGGGCTTGCCGGCGGCGGCCGGCTTCATCCAGTCGAACGCCGGTTCGTCGGAGTCGTCCGACGGATCCAGGTGCGGATCCGGCCGGTCGGGAGGGGTGGGACTCTTGTCAGTCACGTGGAGCTTCGCTTCCGTAGGCTTCTGCGCTGCCCGGCCTGCGCCCGGCTGCGCAACTTATCTGGCTCTGAGCCTACCGTCAGAGGATTGGGCTCAGCGAGGTGCCACCCCGTCAGTTGGCGTATTGGGCCCAAGGGATGTTCCAGTCCCCGAAGCCGTCATCGAAGTTGGCGTACTCCCCCTCGGTGTTCACCACCTGGACGACGTCGCCGGTGGTCATATTGTCGAACACCCACTTCGCGCCGTCCGGGCCCAGGCCGATACAGCCGTGGGAGAGGTTCGTCTTGCCGATATAGGGCATCGCGGACTCCGTGGCCTGGTGGATGAATTCCCCGCTGGGCGTCAGGCGCGTGGCGTAGTTGACGTCCAGCTGGCCGTAGTAGGCCGGATCCCCCGGTTTGAGCCCAATCGTGGAGGCATCCATGTGCTCCACACGGTGCTTCTCCATGAACACGAGGAAGCCCCGTGCCGACGGGAACCGGGTGTCGCCCATGGTCGCCGGCCAGTGTCCGGCCGGCTTGTCGTTGATGCTGACCGAGAACGTATGGGCCTTGGCGTCGGCGACGGCCACCTTCTTGTCCCCGATATGGACCGTTACCGTCTTGTTGAAGTTGCCGACCTGCCCGTTGCCGAGCTCGACGCCGAACAGCTTCATGTCCATGGTGATGGTGCTGTTCGCGGCCCAGAAGGCCTCCGGCCGGTACCGGACAGTGTTGTTGTTGAACCAGTGGAAATCACCCACCTGGCCGGACGTCGAGGTGATCTTGATGGCCTTTTCGACGGCGGTCCGGTTCAGGACCGGCTCGCTGAAGGTGATCTGCAGGGGCTGGGCCACACCCACCTTCATCCCGTCCAGGGGGTATATGGCGGCGTCGGCCTCGTTGGCGGTCGACACGGTGGTGAACGCGCGCGTGCTGTGGGTCTCGCGTCCGGCGTCGTCCACCACGGAGTACGTGAAGTTATACCGCGTGTTGAATGTCAGGTTGCCGGAGGACGTCCAGGCGGACCCGTCCGTGCCCAAGGTACCGTCAACGGTGTCGCCGTCATCGCTCGTCAGGGCCACGCGGTCAATCCGGCCGTTCGTGACCTTGAGGGAAACCGGCGCCGCAGGGTTGACCTGCTTGGCGCCGTCGGCGGGCGAGACGGCCAATTCTGCGGGGGCGACCACCGGGACGGCGAGTCCCGGCGTCGTCCGGGACGGGGACCCGGCCTCGGAGGAAATCCCGGACTGGGCCAGCCCCGGAGCCGCCGCGGCGAAGGCTCCGCCGCCGGCTGCCAGGGCACAGAGCACCCCCAGCAGGGCGATCTTTCGGCCGGTACTCCAGGTTTTCAGGGCCATCACAGGACCCGGGCGTTTCCACACGTCATCCTGCCAGCATAAGCGAATTACCTTGGAACCCCGGCCCGATTCGACCACGATCCGGTTACAAAAGTGCCCCCAAAACGGTCACAACAAAGGGCCCCGGACCTTCGTCCGGGGCCCTTTGGGAGGGTTCCTAGTAGCGGTAGTGACCGGGCTTGTACGGTCCGGCCACGTCGACGTCCAGGTACTCCGCCTGTTCCTTGGACAGCTCGGTCAGCTCCACATCGAGGGCACCCAGGTGCAGGCGGGCGACCTTTTCGTCCAGGATCTTGGGCAGGACGTACACCTGGTTCTCGTATTCCCGCTCGCCCTCGGGCTGGCCGGCCTTCGTGAACAGTTCAATCTGGGCGATCGTCTGGTTGGCGAAGGAGTTGCTCATGACGAACGAGGGGTGTCCGGTGGCGTTGCCGAGGTTCAGCAGGCGGCCTTCGGACAGGACGATGATGGAGCGGCCGCCCTTACCCGTGGCCGGGTCAGCTTCGAAGACCCACTCGTGCACCTGGGGCTTGATCTCGACCTTCTTGATGCCGGGGACCCGCGCCAGCCCGGCCATGTCGATCTCATTGTCGAAGTGCCCGATGTTGCCCACGATGGCCTTGTCACGCATCTCGGCCATGTGCTTGGCCATGATGACGTCTTTGTTGCCCGTGGTGGTGATGAAGATGTGGCCTTCGCTGAGGACGGATTCCAGCTTGGCGACCTGGTAGCCGTCCATGGCCGCCTGGAGCGCGCAGATCGGGTCGATCTCCGTGACGATCACGCGCGACCCCTGGCCGCGGAAGGCCTCTGCTGCGCCCTTGCCGACGTCGCCGTAACCGCAGACGACGGCGACCTTGCCGCCCATCAGGACATCGGTGGCGCGGTTGATGCCGTCCGGCAGGGAGTGGCGGATGCCGTACTTGTTGTCGAACTTGCTCTTGGTGACTGAGTCGTTGACGTTGATCGCCGGGAAGAGCAGCTTGCCCTGCTCCGCCAGCTGGTACAGGCGGTGCACGCCCGTGGTGGTCTCCTCGGTGACGCCGAGCAGGAGGGCGCCGATGCGGGTCCATTTCTGCGGGTCGGTCTCGAGGGATGCGCGCAGCACGTCGAGGAACACCCGGCCTTCCTCGGACTCGTCCTCGGCGGCGGCGGGGACAGCGCCGGCGGCCTCGAACTCGACACCCTTGTGCACCAGCATGGTGGCGTCGCCGCCGTCGTCCAGGATCATGTTCGGGCCCAGCTCAGGGTTGGCGTCGGCGCCCGGCCACGTGAGGATCTGCTGGGCGGTCCACCAGTATTCCTCCAGCGTCTCGCCCTTCCAGGCGAAGACGGGGACGCCCTGGGGGTCCTCGACGGTGCCGTTGCCGACCACCACTGCGGCGGCGGCTTCGTCCTGGGTGGAGAAGATGTTGCAGGACGCCCAGCGGACTTCGGCGCCGAGGGCGGTAAGGGTCTCGATCAGCACCGCGGTCTGGACGGTCATGTGCAGGGATCCGGCGATCCGGGCGCCCTTGAGCGGCTGGCTGGCGCCGAACTCCTCGCGCAGGGACATGAGTCCGGGCATCTCGTGCTCGGCGAGGCGGATCTGGTGGCGGCCCGCCTCGGCCAGGGAAATGTCCGCAATCTTGTAATCGAAAGTCATCTGAGTCCTTTGTTGTGGCCGGTGGCATCGCGTGTCTGGAGCTGGGCGATTCTGGATTGGAGCAGGATCTAAGCAGTCATTCGGTGCCGCGGGCCTCCCTGATGGGTGCCCGGCGGCGTTTTGGGGCGGCTATTCCGCGGCGTGGCGCGGGGCGGCGTCGTGCTGATCAGCGGGGGCCGCCGCGGCGGCGGGCAGCAGTTCCGGCGGCAGCAGCAGCGGGATGCCGTCCTCGATTTTGTACCGCAGCTTGTTCCCGGCGCCATCTGCCGTGACGGTGACGAGCTCGTCGCCTTCCTGCACCAGGCCGGAGCCGGTGACGGGGCATCGCAGGACAGACAACAGTTCGGAACTGAGCTTGGGCATGGTGAACGCTCCCTGATGGGCGCCGCAACAGGGCGCCGGTGGCTGAGTGGCTGACGGCTTTTTGCAGTTTCCACCCTACCGCCAGTTGACGCCTTAGGAAGGTTCGCGCAGGACGCGCAGATGTCCGCGCCGGACGCCCTCGGCCGGGGCCGGTGCCTCCAGGGCCGGGTGCAGCGTGCGCTGCCCCTTCGCCGTTTCCCCCGCAGCCGGACGGGAGGCCGCTTCTCGGACCGCGTTGGCAAGGGCCAGGAGGTCGTCGGGGCCGGGGCCGGCCGGGGTTGCGGGCATCGCCAGCCGCATGACTTCCCAGCCGCGCGGCACGGTCAGCGAATCGGCGTGCTGTTCGCACAAGTCGTAGCAGTGCGGTTCGGCGTACGTCGCCAGCGGGCCCAGAACGGCCGTGGAGTCGGCGTAGACGTACGTCAAAGTGGCCACCGCAGAATTGCGGCAGGCAGACCTAGAACAAATACGAATTGCACCCACGACATCACAGACTACTCCCCCTCGGACTGGAGGCTGCGCATTGAAACGGCAGTGGTTGTGCCGCGGCGGCGCGGCGGCGGATCGCCGTCGGGGCTGTATCGCGTATTTCATTGCGCGGGTTTAGAGTCAAGATATGCAGTCATCGCACCACGATTCGGGTTTCACGGTCCGGTTGGCTGACCCCGACGCCGGACGCACAGGCGCCGGTTCCGGCCCCGCCGGCGCGCCTCTGGCCGGGTCGCCTGCCGCCGTCCAGGGAAAGACCTTCCGGCAGCGCCGCAGGAACCGGCACGGCCGGGGCCTTCGCGGCGAGCTCATACTCCCCACCCTGCCCGGCTACCGGACCCGCTCCGACCGCTTCGATGACTTCGTCCTGGACTCGGCCCAGCGGCTGCACGACATCTGGGGCAAGCCGCTCGACGGCGTCCGCTTCGCCGTTGACGAGATCCCCCCGGGCCTGGAGCAGCTCGTGGCGGACCGCACGCCCGCGCCGATGGGCGCTTTCACTGCTGCCACGGCCGAGGACGGACCGGTCATCACGCTGTACCGCCGGGTGGTGGAGCAGGTGTGCGGAACCCGGGACGAACTCCAGGACCTCGTGCACGACGTCGTCGTGGAATACACGGCCGAGATGCTCGGCGTACCGCCGGAGTCCCTCGACCCCGTCTACCGCCGCCGGTACTAGCCCGAGCCTGCTTCCGGTCTGCCCCCGGGCCTAGTAGCCCAGCGTGACGGGGATCTGCCGTTGTCCTGCCGCTTCCGGCGCCAGCGCCACCGCGGAAATGTCCTGCCGCCCGTCCTGCGCCAGAACAAGTGCCCCGTACGCCGGATCCCCGGCGGCGGACACCACATACCCCACGAGCGGCGAGCCGCCCACGTCAGCGGGGATCTTGATGGAAACGGTGGTTCCGCCGGCAATGTCGGCGGTGCCCGCGGTCCGGATCTTGCCGTCCGCAGTGATTGGCGTGTAGGTCACGGTCGCCCGGCCGGCGGGGGCACCGAGAACGAGCTGCCGGTCGCCCGTGCGCGGAACCGCAACGATGTGCTGGCTGCCCAGCCGGGCCGAGGCGGCGGAAAACGCGATGTCCGCCGCGTCTCCGGCCTGCAGTCCCCGCGTGAGCCGGGCAGTGGCCGCAAACGAGACATCCGAGCTCGCCGCCACGGTGTAGGTCCCGGCCGGGACCCCGGCCAGGGAAACCTCCGTGACCGCGCCGGCCTTCGCCGTCACCACGCCTCCCCCGGGCAGCGCCTTCTGGCCGTCGGGACCATACAGCTTGATCTCGACCACGGCGTCGGTGGCCCCCGGCACGGCGACTTCGAGGGCCGGTCCGGCGTCGGCGAAGCCGGGCTTTGCCTTGAGCGCGGCCAGCGCCGCGGGATCCTGGATGTCGAGGCCGGCGGCCACCTGGCTGACGGACGGGGCGGTGCCGGGGGTGATGAAGTCGACGCCGCCGGGCGTGAGGCCGCGGAGCACGCTTTGCTGGATCACGGCAGCCACCGGGCCGCCGGTGCTGCGGACCCGCACGCCGAGCCGTTCCTGTCCCGGCGCGAGCCCGGCCAGGATGATGGAGCGGGTGCTGCCGGGCGCCACCAGCAGGCCGCGGCTTCCGGGAGCCTGGATCGGGCCCTCGGAGCCAAAGAGGTCCAGGCTCACCGTCGCCGGCGTGCTGGAGGCATTGGTCAGGTTCAGGACCGCCGACCGGCCGAGCGCAGTGTTGGCGCCGACCAGCCAGAGATCGTTGCCGGGCTGCTGGCACGCGGCAGCCGCGGAACCCTGGAGGTCCCCGTCCTCGGCCGTGTAGCTCAGGACGGCGCCGGCAGCTGCCTGGTGGTTGTTTTGGGCATCGGCGCTGAGGACGCTGATGTTGTCCACCTCGCGCTGGGGCACGACGCCGGCGACCAGCACGGGCGTGCGGGCCGCAGCCGCGGAAGCCGGGGGCGCGGAAGCTGTTGGCGCGGTGCCCGGCGCGATGTCGGCGAGGGAGGCACCTTTAAGCGGGGCGAGCCGGCTGCCGGGGATTATGCCGGCGCTTGAGCCGAGCACGGCGGCGCTGACGGCTGTCTTCGCGGTGGCGGATTCCGGACTGAACTGGGGGTCGGTGCCCACGGGGGTGCCCTCAAGCAGCCGGGCCGGGCCCGGGCAGACCCCGACGCTGCTGCCGGCCGGAACCGCGGCGACGGGGGCCTCGAGCTGCCTGCTGGCGGGGTTCTGGGGCGTCAGCGACGCCGCCGATACCAGGCCGCCGCCCGCGGCAACGAGGGCCACCGCGGAGAGGATGCCGCCGATCACTCCGGCCCGCGGCAGCCGCCGCTTCCGCGGCGACGGACCCGTCTCGGCTTCCGTTTCGGTTTCTTTTTCGTTGTCGCCCTTAGACATGCTGATGTTCCTTACGCAGGGAGGCTTCGTCCCTGGACAGGCCGGTGTTGGACCGGCGGGCAGGCATGGGCACGGCGAGGAGGACGGTCAGCCCGATCATCACGGCCTGCGCAATCCCGATCAGGACGGCCCACGGCGCTTCGTAACGGATGCTCAACTGGCCGCCCTGGGCCGGCAGTGTGAAGGCCTGCGACCATCCCGACGTTGTTGAGGTCAGGCGGCGCCCGTCAAGCCAGGCGCTCCAGCCCGGATCGGCCCGCTCGGCGAGCACCACAAGGCGGCCCTCGGGGCCGGCCGGGACCGTGCCGGCCGCCGAGACTTCTTCGGACGGGAGCAGTCCGATGGCGGCGCCGCTGCCGTCCACTACCCGGACCCGGTGCGCGACGTCGGAGTCCGCGATGCCGGGCCGGTCCTGCGGGCTGACCCGCCAGAGCCAGCCCGTCCCCGTCTGGCCGACGGCGACAAGTCCGGGGACTGCGTCCATGCGGCTGGCCGTCAATTCGGAGGCTGAATCGGCAACCCGGAGCACGACAAAGCCGACGCCGAGCCGCTCGAGGTCCTCCCGCGGATCCACGCCTTCGCCGGCGACGATGGTGGCCACGACGTTCCGGAGCGATCCGGCGACGGCATCGTCGTCGCGGACCGTCTCCTGGCCCGGCGCTCCCATGATGCCGCGGGCGGCGGCGATCGTTGAGAGCGCGTCCAGGGTGGTCCCGGCTCCGCGCATGAGTGTTGCGTCGAAGCTTCCGTCCTCGTTGCTGGCAATCAGGAGCGTCCTGGACTGTTCCGGGCCCTCGCCGCGATCAACCGCCGTGGCGGGCAGCGTGCGGGCCTGGGCAGGCTGGACGAGCCTCGGGGTCCCGAGACCGGAGGGTCCCGCGGTGGCTGCCGCTGCCTGTGTCGGTGTCTGCGACGCGGGCTGCAGCAGGTTTTGTGCGGTCCACACGGTGAACCCGGCCAGGGGCGCAGCCAGCAGCAGGACCATGGATGCCGCGGCCGTACCGCGGATCAGGACCTTCCGTGCCAGCCCGGTGCCGGCGGTCCGGTCGGCGGCGTCCAGGAGCCCTTCGGCTCCGATCAGGGCAGCGCCCAGGAACGCGAACGCGGCCGCCGAAACGGCGGGGCCGGGGAACGGAGTGACCAGGACCTCGGCGCTGGCGCCGGAGGCGACATGCCCGGCGAGCCAGCCGCCGGCCAGCATCAGGACGGCCACGGCCCACAGGCCCCGTGCCGTCCGGGTGCGTCCGGCCAGCACAAGCCGGCGCGGCATGAAGAGTGCGGCCAGGGCCAGCAGCAGCACCGGCAGCCCCAACAGCAAGGCCAGCAGCAGTGCCCACGGCAGACCGGCCGGCCCGGCGGAACCTGCGGCGGACCCGCCGAAGGCGCTGAGCCCGGTGAGTCCGGCGCCGGCGTCGAAGTTCAGTGGCTGCCCCAGGGCCTGTTGCCACAGTGGGGCGGCGTCGAAACCGAGCGGCAGACCCGGGTCGGCCAGGAGCGCCCGCGGCCGGTCCAGGACCGAGAAGGCGAAGGGCAGGAACAGTGCCAGGCTGGGCAGGAGCGCCCACCACACCGTGCGGCCGCGCCGGCCCAACAGCACGCCGCAGAGGGCCACGACGGCCATGGACGGCAGCAGCAGCGAGGGCGCCGCGGCGGTGACCACGGCCAGGGCGAGGCCCGCGGCGGCCGCAGCCGTCCACGACGGCGTCCCGTTGACGCCGGGACGGGCGGCCGGCGTGGGGATGAGCCGTCCCTGCCCCGGGGCCGGGACGGCATGGATGCCGCGGCCCGCGGCCGTGCCGGTCGCCCGGAGCAGCGCCAGGACGACCACCGGGATCATGACGTGCGCGACCAAGGCGCCGAGCCGGCCCTGGTTCAGGGACACCTGGAGTGCCGGCGCCGCGGCCCACAGCAGGGCGGCCGCAAGGCGCAGCCTCCGGCGGGCAGTCAGGGCGCCGGCAGCGAACCACGCGCCCAGCGCAGACAGCGGCATGGCGAGGATCAACAACCAGCCCACGCCGCCGTTGGCATCGCCGGCGCCGAGCACACCGAGCACCCACAGCAGGTAGCCAAAGGGGTCGCCGTGGCCCGGCAGGCCCGCGCCCAGACTGATCCACCAGGTGGAGGCATGGTTCCAGATTTCGGAGAGGCGCAATGAGACGGGGATCAGCGCGCCGCCGGAGACGGCCGGGGCCCGGAACAGGCTAAGCAGCCCTGTCAGGGAGACCGCCAGGGTCAGGAGTATGGCCAGCACCGCACCGCTGCCCACCCAGCCGCGGTCCGGGGTGGCGATGGCTGCGAAATCGTCAGCATTGCCGGTGTTCCCGGTGGGCTGCTCGGCCAGCGGACCGGGACCTGTCAATTCGCTGCCGAAGTCGTCGGCGCCGAGCGCCTCAATCAGGGAGCGCCGGTGCGCCCAGACCTCACGGCGCGGCGTCTGCAGTCCTTTCATGACGGAGCGCCGGATCCGGCGGGTGCGCGCGGCGTTGCGGCGTCCGCGGACCACCGCCGCCGGGCGGCCCAGTGCGGCAAAGGTCGCCAGCAGTTGGGAGAACCCGTGTCCCGGGTCCTTGACCGCAATGCTCAGGACGAGTTTGAAGAGGCTGCCCAGGAGGGCGCCGGCCGCGTGCAGCGGGACTTTCCAGCCGGCCGCGTGCTTGAGCCGCAGGTGCACCTGTGCCTTGCGTGCGGCCGTCGCGTTGCCAAGGGCGTGGGGACGGTGCGAGACATGGAACATCCGGGCGCTGGGGACCACCACCACGCGGTGCCCGGCGAGGCGGTTGCGCCAGCAGAAGTCGACGTCGTCGCCGCTGCCGGGCAGGGCCGGATCGAAGCCCCGGAGCTCCTCCCAGATGTCGCGGCGGACCAGCATGCCGGCGGAATTGACCGCAAAGGTATCGCTGCGGCCGTCGTACTGGCCCTGGTCGAGCTCGTCGGCGTCGATCAGCGTCAGCCGCTCGGCCCAGCGGCTCGTGGAGAGCCCGACGTCGATCAGCCGCCGCTCGGCATGCCAGTCCAGCTGCTTGCAGCCTGCAACCGTGACCGACGGCGCCCGCTCGACCGCACGGAGGAGTTCGGCCAGGGCCTCGGGTGCCGGTGCGGCGTCGTCGTGCAGCAGCCAGATCCAGTCGGTGCCCGGCGCCGTGGCGGCGGAGCCCTCCGCAGGCCACGGCGCGAGGGCCTTGAGCCCGGCTATGACGGCGCCACCCATGCCGGACCTGGGCTGGTCGAAGACAGTGACGTTGGCCTTGCCCAGTTCCTGTTCAAGGAGGGCGGCGGAGTGGTCGCGGGATCCGGTGTCGACACCGATCACGGCGTCGGCGGGCCGTGTTTGGGCCGCCAGCGCCGCAAGGGTCCTGGGGAGAAAATCACCGCCGTCGTGGGAGACCACGACGGCGGTGACTCGTACTTCTTGAAGAATTAGACTGCTCGCTTCCTAAGCCGGCGCCGCTCGCGCTCGGAGAGGCCTCCCCAGATCCCGAAGCGCTCGTCGTTGGACAAGGCGTACTCGAGGCACTGGGAACGCACGTTGCAGGCGCCGCAGACTTTCTTGGCGTCGCGGGTGGAGCCGCCCTTTTCTGGGAAGAAGGCTTCGGGATCAGTCTGGGCGCACAGGGCATCGGTCTGCCAGCCGAGCTCGCCCTCGTCGTCGAATTCCTGCCGGGACGGCAGGCCGATCCAGACTGGCTGCCCGGCGGTACCGGAACCGGGCGAATGGAGCTCCATCGGCGGGTCGAGGAGATCGGTGTCATGATCCGGGCCGGACAGGAGCTCGTCGTGCGCTGCGAGGAAGGCCGTGGCGGCCTCCTGCAGGGAATCCTTGGTGTGTTCGTTATAGCGGTCAGCTGCGTCCGGATCCGCCGGATCTACGTACCAGTCAGTCGGCACGCCGCGCGACCGGTATTTCGCCGTGGCCTGGCCGGCAACTACGGCATCTTCATGGATACGCTCTGCTAGCCCCATGGCGTCCCCCTCCTGATTTGCAGCCACTGCAAGACCCCCTTGGACACTCGGTTGAGTGCCGGTTTTTGTGCAGTGGCTTTAGATAACTAATTACACGCGTGTAAGTATCCGGGAGTCAAGCCACGGCGGAGATAATAATCAACTTGATACACAAAGTGGAGGCACGCCACGCCCGGAATTTTTTCGCCTCTCCCGCGAGAACCCGCGGAATAATCAGGGTACTGAGCACTTTTGGGGCTTTTCATTGAATTTTCGGGAAATTTTCCCGCGCCCTGCGCGGACCCCGCCGAACGCCGGGGCCGCCGAGGTGACGGACGTCACGGAGCCGGGGACTGATCGGCCGCGACAACAGCCGTGGCAAGATGAGGGCATGAGCATTCCGGCAATCGACCTGATGACAGCGCTGCGGTCCGGCCAGGCCACGGCGCCCCGGCTGACCTGGTACGGCCCCGATTCGGAACGGGTTGAACTCTCTGGCCGCGTGCTGGACAACTGGGTCGCGAAGACTTCCAACCTGCTGCAGGACGAACTCGACGCCGAACCGGGCATGCGGCTGCGCCTGGACCTGCCCGCGCACTGGAAGTCGGTGATCCTGGCCCTCGCGGCCTGGCAGCTTGGCATGGAAGTGGTCTTCGACGACGCGGAGGCTGACCTGCTTGCCACCGCGGACCCGGGTCCGGGCGCTGCCGCGGGCGGGTTCGACGCCGTCCTGGCCGTGTCTTTGCCGGCACTGGCCATGCGGTGGACGGGTGAACTGCCCAGCGGCGTCCTCGACTACGCCGCCGAGGTCCGCTCCCACGGCGACATTTTCATGCCCCACGTGGATCCGGAGGCGGGACGTCTCGCCGTCCGCACCTCCGACGGCGCAGTCCATGCGCACGGGGCGCTCCTGGACGGTTTTGCCGCGGCCCAGGGCCCCGGGCTGCGGCTGCTCGTTCCGGCGGCCGACGGCCTCGAAACCGTCCTTGCGCAGTCATTGGGAACCTGGAAGGCCGACGGTTCCGTGGTCCTGGTGCACCCCGAGGTAGAGGTGACCGGCAAACTGCGGGACGCCGAGCGCATCAGCGGGAACTGATCCCCACGCGCTGAATCCCCGGCACTGATCCCCCGGGCAGTGATCCCCAGCCGCTGATTCCCCGGGACGGCGGTTCCTTAGGCCGGCGGGCCGGGCAGTTCCGGATCGTTGACGGGTTCCCTGACGGCTGCCGTGGCAACCGGCTGGGAGTGCGGGTGCCGTTCGATGATCTCGTGGTCGTGCGAGAACTCGGGCTCTGCGTCGAGTTCCTGGTTGAACACCAGGAAGCGGTAGGCAAAGAACCGGACCACGGTCGCGACCAGGATGCCGACCACCCCGGCGAGGAAGAGCATGTTCTTGTCGGTGACTCCCATGCCGTACTTCGCGACGGCGGTCAGGCCGGTGGAGATGCCGATGCCGATCCCGTTGATGATGAGGAACATCACGAACTCGCGCAGCACGTTGGCCTGCCGGCGGTGCCGGAACGTCCAAAAACGGTTCGCAACCCAGGAAAAGACCGTCGCCACGCTGGCCCCGAAGAAGCGGGCCTTGGCCTCGCTGTCGGTCATGGGACCGTGCATCAGGTAAAACGTCAGTCCGTTGTCGATGACGAACGCGATGCCGCCGACGGCACCGAACTTGGCCACTTCGCGCCAGAACAGCGAGGCAAGCCCGCGCATGCGCTCGTTAAGTGTAGTAATCATGACCCTCCGTGGCCTTCTGGAACTGTCGGCCATTGGGCCAAACGCCCATTTTAGCGCCGTTTCCGGGGAGTCCGCCCGCAGCGGCCGCTCAGACGGCTCCCTGCGGACCCGGCGGCGGGCGCCGGGCGGGCGGGTGCGAAACCCCCGTCCCGGCACCGTTCCCGCGCTTGCCAATCCCCAAAAGCCGGGTTCCCGTGAGGTTTTCGGTAGGCTGGGACTTGTGACTTTTCCTGTAATCGGTGTTGTTGGCGGCGGCCAGCTTGCCCGCATGATGGCCCCTGCCGCGACCGCCCTGGGCTTTGAGCTCCGTGTTCTCGCCGAAGGCGAGGACGTCTCCGCAGTCTCTGCCGTGGCTAACGCCCCGGTTGGCGACTACAAGGACCTGGAGCATCTGCTCGAGTTCTCCCGCGGCCTCGACGTCCTGACCTTCGACCACGAACACGTCCCCACGGCGCACCTGCGGTCCTTGATCGGTGCCGGCGTGAACGTCCATCCCGGCCCGGATGCCCTGGTCAACGCCCAGGACAAGCTGGTGATGCGCGCCGCGATCGACCGGCTCGAGCTTCCGAACCCCACGTGGGCCTCCGTCGCCAATGTCGCGGACCTCGTCGCCTTCGGCGAGCAGACCGGCTGGCCGGTGGTGTTGAAAATGCCCCGCGGCGGCTACGACGGCAAGGGCGTGCGCATCGTGTCCTCGGCCGAGGACGCGGCGGCCTCCGCCGACTGGTTCGAGGCCATGTCCCCCCTGCTGGCCGAAGCCAAGGTGGAATTCAGCCGGGAGCTCTCGGCCATGGTCGCGAGGACGCCTGACGGTGAAACACGGGCCTGGCCGGTGGTGCACACCATCCAGGTGGACGGGGTGTGCGATGAAGTCATTGCCCCGGCCCTGGACATCTCCGTCGATGTTGCCGCAGCCGCGGAAAACGCCGCGGTCCGGATCGCCGGCGAACTCGGCGTGACCGGTGTCATGGCCGTCGAACTCTTCGAGACCCCGGGCGTGGGCGCAGGGTTCCTGATCAATGAACTCGCCATGCGCCCGCACAATACCGGGCACTGGACCCAGGACGGCTCGGTGACCAGCCAGTTCGAGCAGCACCTGCGGGCCATCCTGAACCTGCCGCTGGGCGCCACTGACCTGCTGGGGCCCGTCGTGGTGATGAAGAACTTCCTCGGCGGCGCCAACCAGGACCTCTATTCCGCCTTCCCCGCCGCCCTCGCGAGCGAACCGGCCGCGAAGGTGCACTGCTACGGCAAGGCCGTCCGGCCCGGCCGGAAGATCGGCCACGTCAACCTGGTCGGAACCTCAGCCGCCGACGTCGACTCCGTGCGGCAGCGGGCCACCACCGTGGCCGACATCATCCGGAACGGCCGGGCCCACGCCGGCGCAATGCCGGCAACCTCCGAGGAGACCGCATGAGCACCGCAGCCAGCCCCGAAGCCAACAAAGCGGGAACCCCTCTTGCCGGCACCCGCGCGGCGACCCCGCTCGTGGGCCTCGTGATGGGCTCGGATTCGGACTGGCCGGTCATGGAAGCCGCCGCCGAAGCCCTCGCCGAGTTTGGAATCCCGTTCGAGGCCGACGTCGTCTCGGCCCACCGGATGCCCACGGAGATGATTCGCTATGGCCAGACGGCCCACGAGCGCGGTCTTCGCCTGATCATTGCCGGCGCCGGCGGGGCCGCGCATCTTCCCGGCATGCTGGCCTCGGTCACTCCCCTGCCGGTGATCGGCGTCCCCGTGCCGTTGAAGACCCTGGACGGCATGGATTCCCTGCTGTCCATCGTGCAGATGCCGGCAGGCGTTCCGGTCGCCACCGTCTCGATCGGCGGCGCGCGCAACGCCGGCCTCCTGGCCGTGCGCATGCTGGCCTCGGGCACGGACGAACTGGCAGTCCAGCTCCGGGCGGACCTCCTGGAGTTCGCCCGGGAGCTGAACGACGTCGCAACCCGGAAGGGCGCGAACCTGCGGCACAAGGTCAGCGAAGTGTTCGCCGCCGGAAACGTCACCCCGCGTAGCGGCAATTAAGGCAGCCATTAGGAATCCCGGCATGAGCAGCAGCTACGCCCCCACACACGGCCCTGAGCAGTCCGGGCGGGCACTGGGCGACCCGGTCCGGCATCCCTCCGGCGCCCCGTCCCCGGTGCTCACCAAGCGGGCGTTCGTCCTGATCCTCATGACGCTGCTGGTTCCCGGCAGCGCCCAAACCGTCGCGGGCAGCCGCCGGCTTGGACGGGCCGCGCTGCGCGTGACCTTCACGGTCTGGGCGCTGGCCCTGCTGGCCGTGCTGCTCCTGCTCGTGTCCCGCTCCACGCTGATCAACCTCCTCACCGGCACGGTGCCCTCGCTCCTGCTGGTGCTCGGCCTCGCCTGCCTGGCCATCGGCTGGGCCGCCCTGTTCCTGAACACCTTGCGGCTGATCCGGCCCGGGACGCTCGCCCCCAGGATCCGTCCCGCGGTGGTGCTGGCGCTCGTGCTGGCCATGATCCTCAGCAGCGGATCCCTGGGCTACGCGGCCTATCTGCTCAATATCAGCCGCAACGCCATCGGCAGCATCTTCTCCGGCTCCGGCCCCACCCTTGAGCCGTCCGATGGCCGGTACAACTTCCTGATGATGGGCGGCGACGCCGGAGCGGACCGCACGGGCCGCCGCCCGGACAGCCTCTCGGTGATCAGCGTCGATGCCAAGACCGGCAGCACGGCGATCATCTCCGTGCCCCGCAACCTCCAGAACGCCCAGTTCAGCGCGGAATCGCCGATGCGCCAGGTGTACCCGGATGGCTACAACTGCGGCGACGAATGCCTGATCAACGCGATCAACACCGAGGTTACCAACCAGCACCAGGACCTCTATCCCGGGGTGGCCGACCCGGGGGCGCAGGCCACCCTCGAAGCGGTGTCCGGAACGCTGGGCATCAAGGTCCAGGCCTACGTGCTCGTGGACATGGACGGTTTTTCCAAGCTCATCGACGCCATGGGCGGAATCCGGATCAAGGCCGGCGGCTGGGTCCCCATCAGCGGGTCGATGGTGGATGAGGCCAACGGCATCCACGGCATGCCGGACGGCTGGATTCCGGCCGGAGACCAGACACTCGACGGCTTCCATGCCCTCTGGTACGGCCGGTCCCGGGAATTCGTGGACGACTATGCCCGCATCCAGCGCCAGCAGTGCGTGCAGCAGGCGATGCTGAAGCAGCTCGACCCGGCAACACTGCTGGCCAAGTTTGAGGACATCGCCAAGGCCGGGACCAAGGTGGTCGAGTCGAACATCTCCTCCGGCCAGCTCGGCAGTTTCGTGGACCTGGCCATGAAGGCCAAGGGACAGGACGTCAGCCGCCTGACCATCGGTCCGCCGGACTTCGACGCCGCCTTCTCCACGTCCCCGGACTTCGACGTCATCCATGCGCGGGTGGCCAAACTGCTGGCCAGCCCGTCCGCCGGCGCCGCCGCCGCAACTGACGATGCGGTCCTGCAGCCCGGAACGGCCGCCGGGCCGGTCTCCGCCGCCGGCCCCGTCCCGGCCACCGATCCCCCGCCCGCGCCGTCGGACTTCACCCCCGTGACCACCACGCCGGACGGCGAGCAGATCACCGAAGAGATGCTGAACCAGTTCAAGCGCAACGGCGACGAACAGTCCATCCGCGACCTCGTCGCCACCAACGGACAGTGCGCGCCGCTCTAACCCCGGCAGCAGCCTTGACCGCAGCAGTGCGACCACATTTCTTTGACGAGACATTTCATTGATCAGACAGGGACCAGGCCATGTACGAACTTGAGAACGTCCTCCGGCCCTACGCCTGGGGCTCCCCGACGGCCATCGCCGGGCTGCTGGGCAGGCCGGCTTCCGGCGGTCCTGAAGCGGAGCTTTGGATCGGCGCCCACCCGGACTCCCCGTCCGTCGCGCTGACGCCGGCGCCCGGCGGTGCCGGCCGGCACGCACCCGCAACGCACGACGGCGGACGGCTGCCGCTGGACGCCCTGATCGCCGGGGATCCGGAACATTGCCTGGGCAGCGCGAGCGTGGCCGCTTTCGGTCCGCGCCTGCCGTTCCTGCTCAAGGTCCTCGCGGCTGAGGCGCCCTTGTCCCTGCAGGTGCACCCGACGCTCGCCCAGGCCCGGGAGGGCTTCGCGCGCGAGGAAGCCGCCGGCGTCGACCCCGCCGCAACGGAGCGCAACTACAAGGACGATAACCACAAGCCCGAAATGATCTTCGCGCTGACTCCGTTCGAGGCCCTCTGCGGGTTCCGGCCGGCCGCGGAATCCCGTGCGGTCTTCCAGCATCTGGCGGCGTGCTTCGAGCTCGCCGGGCTGGAGCTGCCGCCGCTGGTCCAGCTGCTGCTCGAGGAC
Source organism: Arthrobacter sp. 10T425 (assembly GCF_056393985.1). Classification (NCBI taxonomy): domain Bacteria; kingdom Bacillati; phylum Actinomycetota; class Actinomycetes; order Micrococcales; family Micrococcaceae; genus Arthrobacter; species Arthrobacter sp. 10T425. Next base: position 97,807 of record NZ_JBFTGZ010000007.1, read on the forward strand.
CTGGCGCGGCCGGACGAACCCGTGGCCCTGCGCTCCGCCTTCGAACGCCTCATCACCGGCGGCGGGGACGTCGCCGAGGCGACGGCGACGATCGTTGCGGCTCTCGTCTCCGGTGCCCCGATGGCCGGGCACGAGGCGGAACTGTCCACCGCGGTGAGCCTGAACGGCCGGTACCCCGGAGATCCGGGAGTGCTGATTTCCCTGCTGCTGAACCGGATTTCCCTCGCCCCCGGTGAGGCCGTGTACCTCCCGGCCGGCAATGTCCATGCCTACCTGCACGGCCTCGGCATCGAGGTCATGGCGTCCTCGGACAACGTGCTCCGCGGCGGGCTCACGCCGAAATTCGTCGACGTGCCGGAACTGCTGAAGACCGTGGCGTTCGAGGCCGTCGACGTGCCCATGCTCCCCGCCGAGACCACCATGCTGGGCCAGGAACTCTTCCGGCCGCCGTTCCGGGAATTCCAGCTGCAGCGAATTGTTGTGGCGCCCGGCGCGGAGCCCGTCCCGTTGGCGCAGTCCGGTGCCGCCGTCGTCATTGTCACCCACGGCTCCGTCCGCCTCGACTCCCCCAAGAGCGAGCTCCGGCTCGAACGGGGCGCCAGTGCCTTCCTGCCCGCCGCCGAGGCACCGGTCAATGTCCACGCCGTCTCCGGCGCCACCGGCCCCGCCCTGGCATTTGCCGTCACCACCGCATTGGAAGCCTGACACCATGGATTATTTCCTGCAGAGCCCGCAGTGGGCACAGTTCCAGCGTTCGCTGGGACGCACCGTCCACGAACAGTCCGGGCCCGGGTGGCGCTTCCTCGCGGTGGAGGAATCCAATCCGGCCGGTAAACTGCTGTACTCCCCGTACGGCCCGGTCGCCGAGTCACTGGCAGCGTTCGACGCCGCACTGGCGGCCCTGACGGACCTCGCCCGGACCAGCGGGGCCGTGTTTGTCCGGGTTGAGCCGGTCACCGCAGGATTCACCGCAGCCGAAGCCGACTCGGTACTCCGCAGCCGCGGCCTGCAGCCGGCCCCGGCCAGCCAGCAGCCCGAGCTCAGCTGGATTGTGGACCTCGACCGGGATTTCAAGGACGTCCTGGCGGATATGAAGCCGGCGAACCGGAACCTGTTCCGCAACATCCACAAGAAGGGCGTGAGCTTCCGCTCCAGCCAGGATCCGGCAGAGATCGCCGTCCTCCTGGAGTTCTTGCACATGACGGCCGCCCGCAACGGCTTCAAGCCGCAAAGCGACGAATACCTGACCCAGGTGGCCCTCTCGCTGATGCCGGCCGGCGCGGCGACGCTGTTCATCGCGGAGCTCGACGGCCACCCCATCGCCGCAGCCCTGGCCTACGACTCGGCCGACACCCGGACCTACGCGCACGCCGCCCTGGACGACACCCACCGCAAACTCAGCGCGGGCATCCCCCTGCTTGTCACCTTGATCGCGGACGCCCAGGCGAAGGGCCTCAAGCACGTGGACCTCTGGGGCGTGGCGCCGGAGGACCAGCCCGACCACAAATGGGCCGGGTTCACGGCGTTCAAGAAGTCGTTCGGCGGCCGCGGGATCGCGTATCCCGGAACGTGGGACCTGCCGGTCCGGAAGGTGCGCTACGGCAGCTACCAGCTGGCCCGCAAAGGCGCCCAGCTCGCGAAGAAGCTGCGCGCCCGGTCCCGGGCCCTCGCAAACCGCTAAGGGCCCAGCAGGCGGCACCGGCCACCGGGTCGCCCCGGCCAGCCGGGCCGCCATGTCCCGGTGGCCGGTGTTGGTGGGGGCGTTAGTTGGCCGTAATGGCGTGCCGCTGGGCGTCGTAGGCGCTGGCCACCATCTGCTCCACGGAGTGCCGCATCTTCCAGTCGAGATCGCGGGCGGCCAGCGTGCCGTCGGCCACGATCCGGTCCGGATCCCCTGCCCGCCGCGGACCGATTTCGGGTTCGAAATCGATCCCCGTGACGTCGGCCATCGCCGTCATGATCTGGCGCACGGACAGCCCGTCCCCGGATCCGAGGTTGTACACCCGCTCCAGCGGCTTGCCCGCCTCGAGCGCCTGGGCGGCGGCCACATGCGAGGTGGCCAGGTCCGCCACGTGCACGTAGTCGCGCACGCAAGTTCCGTCCGGCGTGTTGTAGTCGATGCCGTTGATGCGCGGCGTCTTACCGGCCGTGAGCGCCCGCAGCACGATCGGGAAAAGGTTGTGGGGGCTGGTGTCGTAAAGCTCGGGCGCACCTGAGCCGACCACGTTGAAATACCGCAGCGAGGTGTGGCTCAGGCCCCGGGCCCTGCCCTGGTCACGGATCAGCCACTCGCCGATGAGTTTGCTCTCGCCGTAGGGCGATTCCGGGTTGGTGGGCGTCGCTTCGGTGACGATGTCGCCGGTGGGCGTGCCGTAGGTGGCCGCGGACGAGGAGAACACCAGTTTGTCGACGCCGGTGAGCTCCATGGCCTTGAGCAGTTGCGCGGTGCCCGTGACGTTCTGTTCATAAGTCAGCAGCGGCTCCTGGACGGAAACCCCCGCGTACTTGAAACCGGCCAGGTGGATCACCCCGGTCACCGCGTGCTCCCGCAGCGTACGGGCCACGAGGTCGGCGTCGAGGATGCTGCCATGGATGAACGGCACATCGGCCGGCACGAACTCACGGTGCCCGCTGGAGAGGGAGTCAATCACCACCGGCTGAATCCGGGCACCGCGCAAAGCGGAAACCACATGAGAACCGATATATCCTGCACCGCCAGTTACGAGCCACGTCATGGCTCCACCCTATCTAATCCCACGGGCCCCGGCCGCCCCACCGCAATAGACACGTCATCATGCACGTGGTTTAAGACGACGAATCCCGGACCGCGGAGGCGGCCCGGGATTCGCTGTGCTCTATCGTGCAGTTCAGTGTTGCCGTTCAGGTGCTAGCTCCTGCGGGCGTAGCCTTCCCACTTGCTGGCCTGGTGTTCGCCGTCGACAAAGCGGATCGTGCCGGACTTGGAGCGCATCACGATGGACTGGGTGAGGACCTTGTCCTTGGAGTAGCGGACGCCCTTGAGGAGGTCGCCGTCGGTGATGCCGGTGGCCGCGAAGTAGCAGTTGTCGCTGGAGACGAGGTCGTTGGTCGAGAGCACGCGCTCCAGATCATGGCCGGCGTCGATCGCCTTCTGCTTCTCTTCGTCGCTCGTGGGCCACAGGCGGCCCTGGATGACGCCGCCGAGGGACTTGATGGCGCAGGCCGCGACGATGCCTTCCGGGGTTCCGCCGATGCCCATGAGGGCGTCGACTCCGGTGCCGGCACGCGCAGCGGCGATGGCCCCCGCGACGTCGCCGTCCATGATGAACTTCGTGCGGGCGCCGGCTTCGCGGATTTCCTCCACGAGGGGGCGGTGCCGGTCGCGGTCCAGGATCATGACGTTGAGCTGGTTGACCTTGACGCCCTTGGCCTTGGCGATCAGGTGCAGGTTCTGCTTGACCGGCAGGCGCAGGTCCACCATGTCGGCCGCTTCCGGGCCGGTGACGAGCTTTTCCATGTAGAACACGGCGGAGGGATCGAACATGGAGCCGCGTTCGGCCACGGCCAGGACGGCCAGGGCATTGTTGATGCCAAGGGCGGTCAGCCGGGTTCCGTCGATGGGGTCGACGGCGACGTCGCACTCGGGGCCGGTGCCGTCACCGACGTGCTCGCCGTTGAACAGCATCGGGGCTTCGTCCTTCTCGCCCTCACCGATGACAACGACGCCGTTGAAGTGCACGGTCTGCAGGAAGGAGCGCATGGCGTCCACGGCGGCGCCGTCGGCCTTGTTCTTGTCGCCGAAACCCACCCAGTGGCCGCCGGCGATGGCCGCGGCTTCCGTGACGCGGACAAGTTCCAGCGCGAGGTTGCGGTCAGGCTCATCGATCCCGACGGCGAGCGAGGGGGAAAGCGTGGAGTACTTCTGGGACATGGGCGCTGGTGTCACGTGAACCTCTTCTTCGAGTGGCGGTCGTTGAACCCGTACGGCCAGGATCGATCCGTCGCGGTGATTCGTCTGATATTGATCATAGTCGGGGCGGACCCGGAAGGTCATGGGATGACCGGCGCGTGACGCACTTCACCCTCTGAGGGGCCGCTGCGCCGCGAATGTGAGATCGGCCCGGTCATGCGCGACTATAGAGGGGTGAGTGAATTGCAGGACGCTTCCCCCGCCGCCCCCGGTTCGCCGGCTGGCAGCTCCCCCGCGGCAGGCCCGGCCCCTTCCGGACAGCCGCCCGTGAAGCCCGTCATCGCCGCCGCGGCGGCCAAACGCGCCAACGCCTCCGTGATGGGCATGATCATCGCCCTGGTGGTGAGCATCGCCGCGTTCCTGCCGATCGTCCTCATGAACCCGTCTCCGAAGACCGACGGTTACCGGCCCAACGTCAACGTCAGCGCCACCGCGCAGAACGCGGCGGGTGTGGCGGGATTCACACCCGTGGCGGCCGATACCGGCGACACATTCCGCGCCAATTACGCCCGTTGGGAGTCCGGCGCCGGCAGCGGCGTCCCCGCCTGGGAAGTCGGCTACCTGACGCCCAAGGAATCCTTTATCGCCCTCGTGCAGACCCGCACGGCCAACCCCACCTGGCTCCTGCAGCAGACCAAGAACGCTCCCGTGACCGGCACCCGCAACGCCGGCGGCCGCGACTGGGAACTGCGCGACACCGGCAAGGGCGAGAAATCCATGGTGCTGACTGATCGCGGCACCACCGTCATCCTCTCCGGATCCGCGACGCTGGAGGAGTTCTCCGCCCTGGCCACCGCCGTGGTGAAGTCGCTCGAAAGCAATCCGGCCGCCGGGGCATCGTCCAGCGCGCCAGGCGCAACAGTTTCACCTTCGGCCAGCCCTTCACCGTAAAGTGGCCACGTGGCTACTTATCTGACTCCCGCACTCGCCTGGCAGCGTCTCCGTGAAGGCAACAAGCGTTTTGTCGCCGGCACGTCCTCACACCCCAACCAGGACGCGTCGCGACGCTCGTCGCTGGTTGAAAACCAGCACCCCTTCGCGGTGATCTTCGGTTGCGCCGACTCCAGGCTTGCCGCCGAAATCATCTTCGACCTCGGCCTCGGGGACGCCTTTGTGGTCCGCACCGCCGGCCAGGTGATCGACGACGCCGTGCTTGGCTCGCTGGAATACAGCGTCAGCGAACTGGACGTCCCTCTGATCGTCGTCCTGGGGCACGACAGTTGTGGTGCTGTCACCGCAACCAAGAACGCCGTGGAAACCGGCCAGATGCCGGTCGGTTTCATCCGCAGCCTGGTGGAGCGGATCACCCCGTCCGTGTTGACCTCGCTGCGTAACAATCAGACCGACGTCAACGACATGGTGGTCGAGAACGTCAAGCAGACCTCGCAGCGGCTGGTGGACAGTTCCCGGGTGATTTCGGGCGCAGTCGACAGCGGCCGCACCGCCGTGATCGGCCTCGCCTACAGCCTGGCTGACGGCCGGGCCGATCTCGTTTCCAGCATCGGCAGGCTGTAAACCCCGGCGACCGGCCGTCGCAGCCTGCTCACGGTTTTCGGTGGGACTCCTACTCCCAATAAGCTAGCCCCATGACTTCCACAGATGAGTTGAACACCGAAGAGTTCCGTATTGAACACGACACGATGGGCGAAGTCCGCGTTCCCGTGAACGCCCTGTACCGCGCACAGACGCAGCGGGCAGTCGAGAACTTCCCCATCTCCGGCAAGACCCTGGAGCGCGCCCACATCGAAGCCCTGGCACGGGTGAAGAAGGCCGCCGCCCAGGCAAACGCAGAACTGGGGGTGCTCGACGGCGAGCTCGCCCTGGCGATTGCCGACGCAGCCGACCAGGTTGCGGCCGGCAAGTACGACGGCGACTTCCCGATTGACGTCTTCCAGACCGGCTCCGGCACGTCCTCGAACATGAACACCAACGAGGTCATCGCCGAGCTCGCCACGCGTGCCCTCACGTCTGCCGGAAGCGACAAGGTTGTGCACCCGAACGACCACGTCAACGCCTCGCAGTCCTCCAATGACGTCTTCCCCACGTCCGTCCACGTCGCCGCCACGTCCGCCCTGATCAACGATCTGATCCCGGCCCTCGGCTACCTGGCGGAGTCGCTGGAGCGCAAGGCCACCGAATTCAAGGACGTCGTGAAGTCCGGCCGCACGCACCTCATGGACGCCACCCCCGTCACGCTGGGCCAGGAGTTCGGCGGCTACGCCGCGCAGGTCCGCTACGGCATCGAGCGCATCAACGCCGCCCTCCCCCGCGTCGCCGAGGTCCCGCTTGGCGGCACCGCCGTGGGCACCGGCATCAACACGCCGGCCGGATTCCCGGAGCGCGTGATCGAACTGCTGGCGGCCGACACCGGACTGCCCCTGACCGAGGCCCGCGACCACTTCGAGGCCCAGGCCAACCGGGACGGCCTCATCGAAGCGTCCAGCCAGCTGCGCAACATCGCGATTTCCTTCATGAAGATCAACAATGACCTGCGCTGGATGGGCTCCGGCCCCAACACCGGCCTCGGCGAAATCGCCATCCCGGACCTGCAGCCGGGCTCGTCCATCATGCCGGGCAAGGTCAACCCCGTCATCTGCGAAGCCTCCATCATGGTCTGCGCCCAGGTGATCGGCAACGACACCGCCATCGCGTGGTCCGGCACCAACGGCGCCTTCGAACTCAACGTCGGCATCCCGGTCATGGCCGCCAACCTCCTTGAATCCGTGCGGCTGCTGGCCAACACCAGCCGCGTCATGGCCGACAAGATGATCGACGGCATCACCGCCAACGTCGAGCGCGCCCGCTTCCTCGCCGAGGCGTCGCCGTCGATTGTGACCCCGCTGAACAAGTTCATCGGCTACGAGAACGCCGCCAAGATCGCCAAAAAGGCCGTGGCCGAGGGCCTGACCATCCGTGAGACCGTCGTCTCCATGGGCTTCCTCGAGCGCGGCGAACTGACCGAGGAGCAGCTGGACACCGCCCTGGACGTCATGTCCATGACGCGCCCGCCGCACAAGGCCTAACGGCTCCGGGCGGCGCCGCCCCCGAAGAGAACATCCGCCGCCGGCCGGCATCCTTCCTGGAAGGGTGCCGGCCGTCGGCATGTCTGCACCGCAGGTCAGAACTTAGACCCGGGGCGGTTCCCCGCCGGCGGCCTCCCGCTCCTGCGCCGTGTACGCCGCCGCGGCTGCGGCATCCGCCATGCTGGCACCGCCGATCCGTGCCTCCCGCAACCGCCGCGTCTTGGCGGACTGGACGGAGAAGGCAGCATCGACGTTCCCGGCGGCATAGGTCAGGGCGTCTTCGGCGCGGATGCCGAGGCCGCCGGCGGTCAATACGGCGTCCTGGTTGGCGCCCAAATACGTGAACTGCCAGCCCCACTGGCTCTGCTGCCGCTGGACCAGGGCCTTGACCAACTCGCCCGTGGCCTCGCGCGAGGAGTTCTCGTGGCCGTCCGTCAGCACGGCCACCAGCACAGTGCCGGGGCGCTCGTCCTCCGGAAGGGCCGCCAGCTCCGCACCCGCTTCGCCGATCAGCCGGACCATGGCGTCGTGCAGGGCGGTGCTGCCCCGCGGCTGCAGGTCCAGGGCCGGCACGTCCTGGATGTCCACCGAGGCGTAGACGCGCTCGTAGGTGTCATCGAACTGCGCCAGCGACAGCCGGCACCGGCCCGCCACTGCCCGCTGTTCGCGGATGAACGCCGCAAACCCGCCCACAGTGTCATCGGCGATGGCGCTCATCGACCCGGAACGGTCCAGCAGGACGTACACGTGCGTCAGGGCTGAATCTGTCATGCTTCCCCATTTCCGGCCCCGACGGCGCTTCTGCCTCGTCGCGGGCCACCTGTTGCCAGCGGTATGACTGGACAGGAGCAGGCTACGGCCGGGCAGCGACATTATTGCCGGCAACAGCCCAAACAACGCAAACAGCCCAAAGTTTCTTTTGCACTATTTATAATTTAGTGCAAAAATACACTTCATGGGAAACAGTGCAATTACTTCGGGCGGCCTCCGCGAGCGCAAGCGGGCCGCAACACGGGCGGCGATCACCGCCGTCGCGCGTTCCCTGACCGCCGAACGCGGCCTCAGCGGCTACACCGTGGAGGAAGTCTGCGAGCGCGCGGGCATCTCCCGCCGGACCTTCTTCAACTACTTCCCTGCCAAGGAAGATGCGATCCTGGGCCACGTCGACGACGACTTTCCGGAAGAGGTGGTGGCCCGGTTCATGGCGGGCGGCGCGGGTTCGCCCGCCGGGGAAATCTCGGCCTCACTCCTCGCCGACCTCGTGCGCCTGTCCCTTGATCTGTCAGAGCGGATGAGCGGCTCCGAGGAAGAGACCCGCCAGCTGATCGGGGTGATCAAGAAGGAGCCCCAGCTGATGCTGAAGATCATCGGCGCCACCGAGGAACGCGAGGCCGACTTTGCCCGGCTGCTCGCGGCCAGGGAAGGCGTGCCTGCCGATCATCCCGTAGTCCGCATGGCCGTAGTCCTCCTCGGAAACGTCGCCAGGAAAACCAGCGCCGACTACTTCTCCGAGGGCAACGCCCGCCCCTACAAGGACTTGCTGCTGGAAAACATTGCAGCAGCCCGCATGCTCTTCTCCCTGCCGTTCACCCTGTCCCAGTTCGACACAGTCCACTTCGACGGAGTCGAGTCAAATACAGTCCAGCCCAACCCTTCCGAAGGAGCGCAATGAGCGCCGCCGTCAGCACCAAACCAGCAGCCGAGCCGCTGCTGCTGACCCAGAAACGCATCTGGATCATCTTCTCCGCCCTCATCGCGGGCATGCTGCTCTCCAGCCTTGACCAGACCATCGTCTCCACCGCCATGCCGACGATCGTCGGCAAGCTCGGCGGCGTGGAACACCAGGCCTGGATTACCACGGCCTACCTGCTCGCCACCACGATCGTCATGCCCATCTATGGAAAGTTCGGCGACATCCTGGGCCGCCGGAACCTGTTCCTCATCGCCATCGGGCTCTTCACCCTCGCCTCCGTCGGGTGCGCCCTCGCCACCGACTTCTGGGGCTTCGTGGTCTTCCGCGCTATCCAGGGCCTCGGCGGCGGCGGCCTGATGATCCTGTCCCAGGCCATCATCGCCGACATCGTTCCGGCCAAGGAGCGCGGCAAGTACATGGGCCCGCTGGGCGCAATCTTCGGCCTCTCCGCCGTCGCCGGACCGCTGCTGGGCGGTTTCTTCGTGGACCACCTGACCTGGGAATGGGCCTTCTACATCAACATCCCGATCGGCATCGCCGCGTTCACCATCGCCTGGTTCACCCTGACGCTGCCGAACAAGAAGGCCGAGAAGCGGATCGACATCCTGGGCGTGCTGCTGCTCTCCGCGGCCACCACGTGCCTGATTTTCTTCACCGACTTCGGCGGCAAGAAGGACGAAGGCTGGGATTCCCCGCTGACGTGGGCGTTCGGCGCCGGGCTGGTGCTCGCCGCTACGGCCTTCATCCTGGTGGAGCGCCGGGCCGAGGACCCGATCATTCCGTTGAGCCTGTTCAAGAACCGCATCTTCGTGAACTCCACCGCCATCGGCTTCACCCTCGGGCTGGGCATGTTCGCGGCGATCGCCTTCGTCCCGACCTTCCTGCAGATGTCCTCCGGGACCTCCGCCGCCGAATCCGGCCTGCTGATGCTGCCCATGATGGTGGGACTCATGGGCATGGCCATCTTCTCCGGCATCCGCATTTCCAAGACCGGCAAGTACAAGATGTTCCCGATCCTCGGGGCCACCCTGACCATCGCGGCAATGCTGTGGTTGACCACACTCACGGCCGCCACGCCCATCTGGGTCATCTGCGTGCAGCTGTTCGTCTTCGGCGCCGGCCTGGGCTCGATCATGCAGGTGATTGTCCTGGTGGTCCAGAACTCGGTGCCGGCGGACCAGATCGGCACGGCCACGAGCACCAACAACTACTTCCGCGAGGTGGGCGCATCCCTGGGCGTCGCGGTGTTCGGCTCCATCTTCACCACCCGGCTCTCCGAGTCCCTGACCAATGCCTTTACCGGCGCCGGGGCGTCCGCTGAGCAGGCGTCGCAGTCCACCCGGACGATGGACCCCCAGGTCCTCAGCCAGCTCCCGGCGCAGCTCAAGGACGCGATTGTCAACGCCTACGCGGACTCGCTCGCCCCCGTCTTCTGGTACCTGCTGCCCTTCCTGGTCATTGCCCTGATTCTGGCCCTGACCCTCAAGCAGATCCCCCTGTCGGACACCGCCGGCATGGTGGCCCGCGGCGAAGCAGTCGGCGGCGAGGAAGCCGAGCGGCTCGAGGCGGAACGGGCGGCAGCCCGCCACGCCGCCGACGCCGCGGAGTCCACGGGGCCGGAAGGGCTTTCAGCCCACGGCAACACCGGCGGGTCCGGCCACGAAGACGAGCTCACCCGCCTGCGCGGCTGAGGGTCCGGAAACTGACGGTCCGGAGACGGCCCGGCAGCAGCCGGTGAGTGCCAGCAGGGGCGCCGCAACCTTTGGGGGTGCGGCGCCCCTGCCGCGTGCCGGCCGGTCGGCTCCGGCAGGCCGGGATGGCCGTGCAGTCGGCCTATCCGGCGGTCGGCAGCAGCATGGCGGCGGCCGTGCCGGCCAGCATGAAGGGCCCGAAGGGAATGGCCGACTGCAGCGTCCCGCGCCGTGCGGCGAGCAATCCGAGACTCCACAGCCCGCCGAGGACGAACGCCGCAAAGGTCCCCGCTATGACGTGCCCCCAGCCCAGGAATCCCAGGTACATTCCCAGGACGCCCGCGAGTTTCACGTCGCCGAATCCCATTCCCGGCGGATATACCGCGTGCAGGAGAAAGTAGAAGAGCCAGAGGGCTGCCCCGCCGGCCAGGACACGGAGCCCCGGAATGCCGAAAGCCCCGGCGTCGGCTGTGCCGGCCACGTCCTGCCCGCCGGGAAGCAACTGGCTGGCCGCCGCGCCCAGCAGAAGGACTCCGGCGATCCCATAGGAGGGAAAGACGATCCTGTCCGGGAGCAGGTGGTGCCGGACGTCAATGACCGTGAGCCGAACGGCCATCACGAAGAAATACGCGCACGCAGCCAGGGCAAGCCAGAAAGCCAGCGGGTTGGCGGCGCCCAGGGTGCCGAGTCGTTCGATCACCCTCGGATGCTACTTGATATTCGTCCGGCCCGGCGGTCCCCGCGCGTAAACTGTGGATATGGCCGCATGGGACAGCACGAACCGGCGCGGGCCGGACGCGCCCCGCGGCCCGGCGGAGAAGGCCGCGGCCTTCCGGAACCTGTGCCGGTCATCGCCCTGGAAGTGGCAGTCGCTGAGGTTCGAGTACCTGGACCGGCCGCTCACGGTTTCCGCGGTTTCCCCGGCCGCCCCCTCCCCCGGCGACCTCGTCAGGGGGTGGCTGCGCCGGCCCGGTGCCTTGCGGCTGGAGACTGCCGACGGACTGGTCATCGGCAGCACCACCGGCATCAATGACTCCCGCGGCGGCTTCTATATCAGCTCCACGAGGAAGACCTGGCTCCTGCCCCCGCAGTTGGTTACGCCGGTGTACGACGACGACGGGCTGGTGCGCCGCCGCCCGGAGGCAGCTTATGGCGAGCCGTCGTTCGGCAACGGCAGGTTCGCCGCCGTCCTGGACCCGGTGGAGCTTGCGGGGAACGCCCCCGTCCCGTTGGAGTTCCCCAACTCCAACGCCGTCGAGCTTGGCCCCATCACGGAGGTAGACCACGAGGGCCGGCCGGCCCTGGAATCGACGGTCAGCCCGAACCTCTCCTACCGTCCCGCCGATCCCGGAGCCCCGCTATGCCGTCCGGGACGCACACTGCTGAGGATTGACGCCGGCACGGGCGTCTGCGTTGCGAGCCGCTGGCTGGACGCGCCCGGGGCCGGCTCAGAGCAGGACGGTTACGGGCACTGGCTCCGCATCCTGGGCGTCGACGAATACATGCTCGATGACCTGTTCCTGGCCGAATCGATGAACCTCACGGACGTCCGGCGCCACATCAGCTGGGACGTCCCCGCGGAGTAGCCCGGCCGTGACTCGCATCCGCCCGCCGGCACCGCTAGGCTTCGCCGATGACTGAACCCGCCGACTACTGGCCCCCTTTCGGATTGAGCCTGACCACGCCGCGTCTTCAGCTGCGCCCCATCCGCGACGCGGACATTCCGGCCGCGGTCTCAGCCGCCCTGAGCGGCGTGCACGAGCCGGGCCGCAGCCCCTTCAGCAGGCCCTGGGCCGAATCCCCCGCTGAGGAGCTCGGCCCGAACATGGCGCAGTGGTACTGGCGGTGCCGCGGGAACATGACACCGCAGGACTGGACCCTCCTGCTCGGCATCTGGCACGAGGACGAATTCGTCGGATGCCAGGACGTCGAGGCCAAAGACTTCGCCACGCTGAAGACGGTCACCACGGGCTCCTGGCTGCGGCAAAGCGTGCACGGCCAGGGCCTCGGCAAGGAAATGCGGGCCGCCGTCGCCCTCTACGCCTTCGACTGGCTCGGCGCCGAAGTGGCGGAATCCGAGGCCGCCGCCTGGAACCAGCAGTCCCTGGGCGTCTCACGCTCCCTCGGCTACGAGCTCAACGGCGTCACCCGCGCCGCCTGGGGCGGCAAGGCCCAGGAGGTCCAAAACGTCCGCCTCACCCCCGCCACCTTCAAACGCCCCGACTGGCAGCTCGAGGTAAAAGGCCACGAAGCCACGGCCAAATTCCTGGGCATCCACCAATAGCCCCAGCGGGGCCGCGGCGTCCGCCGTCGCTCAGACGCCTCCTGTCGCTTCCCGTCGCTGGGTTGCGGTGGTTGCGGGTGCCGTGGTTGGGTTCGCCGGACCGCCACCTTTCGCCGTCGCTTAGACACGACGCATGGGACCCGCTGCGGTCGCTGGGCGACCTCCGGGGATCCGATGCGCCGCGATGCGCTCCTCTACGAAAGACGGCGACCCGGCTGGTGGGCGTCTCACCATCGCGGGGCAGCGGTGTCCCGCTAAGGAGCGCATCGCCGACCAAAGCGAAGCGAAGGTCGCCCAGCGACCGCAGCGCAGCGACGGGAGGTGTCTAAGCGACGGCGGGACGCCGCTGCCCGGCGAACCCAACGACGGCAAACCCAACCACGGTTATCCAACCACGGTTACCCAACCACAGCGAAGGGCCGTGGTCCGGCGAACCGGACCACGGCCCCCAACCTCGGGAGGCTAGATCTCCGCCCCCTCCAGCAGCTCCGTCACGAGGGCAGCGATCGGCGAGCGCTCCGAGCGGGTGAGGGTGATGTGGCCGAACAGCGGGTGTCCCTTCAGGGTCTCGACGACGGCCGCCACGCCGTCGTGCCGTCCGACCCGCAGGTTGTCCCGCTGGGCGACGTCGTGCGTCAGGACGATCTTGGAGTTCTGGCCGATCCGGCTCATCACTGTCAGCAGCACATTCTTCTCCAGGGACTGCGCCTCGTCGACGATCACGAATGCGTCGTGCAGGGAGCGTCCGCGGATGTGCGTCAGCGGCATGACCTCAAGCATGCCCCGGTCCATCACTTCCTCCACCACTTCCTGGCTGACCAGCGCGCCCAGGGTGTCAAAGACCGCCTGCGCCCACGGGTTCATCTTTTCCGCTTCGGACCCGGGCAGGTAGCCGAGTTCCTGGCCGCCCACCGCGTACAGGGGGCGGAAGACGATCACCTTGCGGTGCTCCCGGCGCTCCAGGACGGCTTCGAGACCGGCGCACAGGGCCAGTGCGGACTTGCCCGTGCCGGCCCGGCCGCCGAGGGACACGATTCCGACCGACGGGTCCATCAGGAGGTCGATCGCCAACCGTTGCTCGGCCGAGCGGCCGTGGAGTCCGAAGACGTCGCGGTCGCCCTTCACGAGCCGGACCTGTTTGTCCGCCCCTACCCGTCCGAGGGCCGAGCCGCGGCTGGACAGCAGGACCAGCCCGGTGTTGGTCGGCATCTCGGCCGCCGCCGGGATGAATACCGGCTCGTGCCCGTACAAGGTGGCAACCTCGTCCTCGCCCGCGTCGAGCTCGGCGACGCCGGTCCAGCCGGAGTCCTTGACGAGTTCATTGCGGTACTCGTCGGCCAGCAGCCCCATGGCCGAGGCCTTGACGCGCATCGGCAGGTCCTTTGACACCACCGTCACGTCGCGGCCCTCGTTGGCCATGTTCTTGGCCACCGCGAGGATGCGGCTGTCGTTGTCCACCCCGCGGAACCCGGCGGGCAGCACCTCGGCGGAGATATGGTTCAGCTCCACCATGAGCGTGCCGCCGTCGGGGCCCAGCGGGATGGGACGGTCCAGGCCGCCGTGCTCGAGCCGCAGGTCATCGAGCAGCCGGAGGGCTTTGCGCGCAAAGTAACCCAGCTCTGGGTCGTGGCGCTTTCCTTCGAGCTCGGTGATGACAACGATCGGCAGGATGACCTCGTGCTCGGCGAAGCGCAGGAGGGCCCGCGGATCGGAGAGCAGGACGGACGTATCGATCACGAAACTGCGGGCCGTGCCCCGGCTCCCTGTTCCTTCCCCGGAAACAGCAAGACCGGCCGCCGCGGAATCCGCTGCACCGGTCTTTGAGGTGGCTCGCTTGGCGCGAGAGGTAGCTTTCTGTCCCTGATCGGAAATGACGTCGGGCAGTTGCTCAGAAATAGCCACATCGACTCCAGCCCCGGGGCAATGCCCGGAATTGTTATTGGTGAGGCGGCTCGGCCTGGAGGCCGGACGCGGCCTCCCATACACCCGGTGCGAAAATCCGCTCCATGTACTGGCCTCCCCGATCGGCCGGCGAATTGCCTGCCGATGGGATTAACGTACGTCTCCGGGGGCCGGTTTGTCCGATAATTTTTCGGCGATTCTTGTTGCCGTCTTGTGAACTCCGCGTGAACCGCTCAGGCGCCGAAGCGGCGCTGCCTGCCGGCGTAGTCGCGCAGGGCACGCAGGAAATCCACCTTGCGGAACGCCGGCCACAAGGCCTCGCAGAAGTAGAACTCACTGTACGCGCTCTGCCACATGAGGAATCCGGACAGCCGCTGCTCCCCGGAGGTCCGGATCACCAGGTCCGGATCCGGCTGGCCCCGGGTGTAGAGGAAGCGCGAGATGTCATCCACGGTGAGTTCATCGGCCAATTGTCCAATGTCCGCTCCCCGGGCGACGGCGTCGTGCAGCAGTTCCCGGACGGCGTCGACGATCTCCCGCCGTCCGCCGTAGCCGACGGCGACGTTGACGTGCAGCCTCTCCTGCGCGGGCGTGCGCGCCGTCAGGTTGTTCAGCCGCTCGGCGAGGTAGTCCGGCAGCAGCTCGGGGGCGCCCATGGCGTGAACCGAGATGTTGGCGTCCTCGTCCAGCCGGTCCAGGGTGTTGGCGATGATGCCCATCAGGAGGTCGAGTTCCTCGCCGGAGCGGTTCATGTTGTCCGTGGAGAGCATGTACAAGGTGACCACCTTGATGCCCAGCTCCTGGCACCAGCCGAGGAATTCGTGGATCTTGTCCGCGCCGGCCTGATGGCCCTGGCTCGTGGGGGCGTTGAACTGGCGGGCCCAGCGCCGGTTGCCGTCGACCATGACGCCGACGTGGCGCGGGATCCGTTCAGGATCGAGGGAGCGCTGGAGCTTGCGCTCGTAAAAGCCGTAGAGGAATCCGGGCATTTCCATCCGGAGATTCACCTGGCTTCCTTGAGGTACTTGTTCAGTGCACATCCTAGGCTACCTGCCGGAGGGCCGTGCCGGGTGCAGCTCCGTCACAGGACAGCCTCGGACCGCTTGTTACTCACCGGTAACTTACTAGGGCGTAGGTTACTATTACGGCATGGAAAGCAACAGTCCGGAGCCCCGGCCGGAGCCTCCGGCGAAGCGGGCAACCCCGGTGGACGACGCCGCGGTGCGCCTGGCTGAACTGCTGATGATCAAGCCCAAATGGCGGGGCTGGATCCACACCGTCACCGCCCCGCTGGCACTGGCCGCCGGGCTGGTGCTGGTGATCCTGGCGCCGCCGGACCTGAAGGTGGCCTGCGCCGTCTATGCCGTTACCGGGGTCCTGCTGTTCGGCGTCAGTGCCGTCTATCACCGCGGGAACTGGTCACCGCGTGTGAAGATCGTCCTGAAGCGGCTGGATCACACGAACATCATGCTGGTGATCGCCGGAAGCTACACGCCGCTCGCCTGGGCCCTGCTGGACCGGCAGCAAGCCGAAGTGCTGCTCTGGGTGATCTGGTCCGGGGCCATCCTCGGTGTGCTGTTCCGCCTGCTGTGGACCAATGCCCCGCGGTGGCTCTATGTGCCGATCTATATCGCACTCGGCTGCGGCTCGCTGTTCTATCTGCCGGACTTTTTCGCCGCCAACGCTGCCTCGGCGGTGCTGATCTGCGTCGGCGGGGTCCTGTACATCACGGGAGCCGTGTTCTATGCGCTGAAGAAGCCGAATTTCAGCTACGAACACTTCGGCTTTCATGAACTGTTCCATGCGCTGACGGTCTTTGCCTTCGCCGCGCACTACATCGCCATTGCCATCGCGGTCCTGGGCTGACGCCGGCTGCGCTGATTCTCCCCACCTTTGAAACTGCGCCGCCGGGACTCGCCGGCAGTTCGGCCCGACACGCCGGGCGCCAGCTTCAAGCGAGGGGAATTCCGGCGTTAGGAGCTCGCCCCCGGCTCAGCCGGGATGCCCTGCCGCAATGAGCTCGGGCAGCAGCCGCATGTCTGAAAAGACGGTGGTTCCGGGACCGGCCAATCGGGAAGCCGGGGTGACACCGCCGGCATACGCGAAGACGTGCATTCCCGCCGCCCGGGCGGCCTGGACGCCGTAGGCGCTGTCCTCGACGACGGCGCACCGCCCGGGAGCGGTGCCCAGGCTCGCCGCGGCGTGGAGGAACAGGTCCGGCGCGGGTTTGCCGTTGGCCACCTCTGTGGCGCTGTAGATGCGGCCCTGGAAGCGGCGCAGCAGCCCGGTCTTGCCCAGGGTCCGGCGCATCTTTTCGTGGCTGCCGCTGGAGGCGACACAGTGCGGCAGGGACAGCCGGTCCAGGGCGTCCTCGATGCCATCAACGGCCTCGAGGTCACGTTCAAACGCCTCCTGGTACCAGCGACCGTAGTCGCGGTCCCAGCCGTCGGCCAGCCGGACCCCGAGCTGCTGTTCCACGGCGGCCACAAAGTGCGCCTCGGATTTTCCGACGAACCGTTCCACGATGTCATCGAGTTCCAGGTCCCAGCCGAGATCGGCCAGCACTCGCTGGTCCACCCGGATGGCGATCACCTCGGAATCCACCAGCACACCGTCGCAATCGAACACCACCAGCTCAAAGCCGTCCTGACCAGTCATGAGGACATCCTAGCCAGCTGCCCGCGCATTTCTTCGACGGAAGTCGAGGGGAGGCCGCAGACCATGCCGCGGCACAGGAACACCTGCGGGGCGCCGTCCGGGCCCGCGCCGCGGCCCTGCAGCAGCGGTATTGGCCGGGCGGCGCCGTCGTCCTGGACCGCGACCACCAGCCCGGGGCTCGCCGAGAGCAGCAGCTCCCGGTGCAGCACGGCCCGTTCCGGGGTGTCCGGTCCGGCGACGGCGGCCTCGATGGGACCGGCGAGGGCGGCCTGGGCGGTCGCGAGCAGCCAGCCGGCGGCGCGGGGCGCCTGGCCCGCAAGCGGAGGAAGCAACAGGGCGAGGATGCTGGCCGCCAGGGTGCGGTGTTCGGACGAGCCGGAGAAGGCCGAGTGGGTCAGCAGGGCACCGGCCAGCGCGGCGGCGCCGCTGGGGGTGGCGCCGTCGAACGGTTCCAGGCCGTCACGGCCGCCCTGGGCGGCCGTGACCTGCGCGGACTCCCCCGCAGCGTCCCTCAGGCCGCCGTCGGCCGCGAACCGCCTGCAGGCGGCGTCCAGAATGGCCTCGGCCAGCCCATACCGGCGGGTGTGCCCGGTAACCGCATAGAGCGCGAACAGCCCCTCGGCGCAGAAGGCGTAGTCCTCCAGCAAACCGCCGATTCCGCGCGCCACTCCGTCATGGGAGACGCGCAGAAGCCTGCCGGGGCCATCCGCCGCGGGCTGCCAGTGCACGCGCTCAAGATAGTCCGCGATCCGCCCCGCCGCGGCCACAAGCTCCGGGCGTGCCAGGACGGCGCCGGCGTCGGCGAGGGCGGCGACTGCCAGTCCGTTCCAGCCCGCCACCACCTTGTCATCCCGGCCGGGCTGGGGCCGGTTCCTGCGCGACTGCGCCAGCAGCGGGCGCACCCGCTGCCACAGCGCGGCGTCCCCGCCGGACATCTCCCGGCCCGGATGCAGCGGCGAACCGTCGGCGCTCACGCTTCCGGGCATTCGGACGTTCATGAGGGCCGCCACGGCGGCGCCGTCGGCCGGGCCCAGGAGCGACTCAAGGCCGCCGGGAGTCCACAGGTAGCTGGCCCCCTCGGCGTGCACGCCGTCGACGACCGTGTCGGCGTCCAGCGACGACGCCAGGGCCACGACCCCGGTGTCCGGTCCCGTCGCAGGGCCCGCCGCAGGGGCTGGCGCCGGGCCCGTCGCAGGTGCCAGCCCGAGGCGGGCCAGGAGCCAGTCGGCGGTAAGCCCGGCAATCCCGGCGGCCTCGGCCGCCGGGTACTCCGGCGTGCCGCCCAGCCGGACCCAATGGACATAGACGCGCAGCAACTGGGCGTTGTCGTAGAGCATTTTCTCGAAGTGCGGAACGGACCAGTCTCCCGTCACCGAATAGCGCGCGAAGCCGCCGTCGAGCTGGTCGAACAACGCCGAGCGGGACATTGCTGCCAGGCACTGACCGGCCATGTCCCGGGCCGCCGTCGCGGTCTCCAGGCCCGCGGAGTCCTGGCCTGCGGTGTCCGGAGCGGCTGCCGGCGGCATGCTGTCCGAGGGCACTGCGGCGTGACGGATCAGGAATTCGAGCACGGCCGCGGGCGGGAACTTCGGTGCGCCGCCGAAGCCGCCGTGGGCCCGGTCCTCGGCGCCGGAGAGTGCGGTGACGGCTTCGCCAAGGAGCGCCGCGTCCAGGGGTTCGGGCGGCCCGTCGAGGCGCAGGGCGGCTGCCGGCTGGGAGGCGGCGATGCCGCGCGCCAGGGTGGCCGCGTTGGCCTCGACGGCGCCGCGGCGTTCCGTCCAGGCCTCGCTCACGGCTTCAACGACCTGCCGGAAGGACGGACGGCCCGGCATGGGCCGGGGTGGGAAATAGGTGCCGGCATGGAAGGCGCGGCCATCGGGCAGGAGGAAGACGGACATCGGCCAGCCGCCCTCGCCGCTGATCGCCTGCGTCGCTGTCATGTAGACAGCATCGACGTCGGGGCGCTCTTCCCGGTCCACCTTGATGGAGACAAAGTGGGCGTTCAGGTAGTCGGCGGTTTCATGGTCCTCAAAGGATTCATGGGCCATGACGTGGCACCAGTGGCAGGCCGCGTAGCCGATTGAGAGGAACACCGGCACGTCCCGGGCGGCAGCGGCGGCGAAGGCCGCGTCACCGAACGGCTGCCAGTGAACGGGGTTGCCGGCGTGCTGGCGCAGGTACGCAGAGGGTTCCGCCGCCAGGGCATTCGAGGCCCCGGACGGCGGGTTGGGGAATCCGCGGTCAGCGGGTTCCGGGTCCCGCATCGCCGTTGACTTCCGGCCGGTTAACCGCGCCGTCGGACCGGGAAACCCCGCCGTCGGCGGGGAAGGCCGTGCCGTCAGCGCGGAAGGCAGCGCCGTCGGCAGGGAATACGCCGCCCGGGGCCCCTGGTTCCTGGGATGCGTCCTCGGCGGCCGCACGCTCTTCCTCCACCTGGGCACGGTAGCGGACCCGGCGGATACGCCGCACCATGTCTACGATCAGCAGCGCGGTCAACACCACGATGAAGGCTGTCAGCAGGAAGCCCAGCAGACCCGGGGTGACCTGGTCCTCGGACAGGCCCGGGCGCAGCGACGGCGTAGGGGTCGGCGCCGGGGTTGTTGCGAGGGCGATGAGCAAGGAATGCACGGTGGGAAACCTTCTGTGGAACTGGGCGTCTTTTCTGCGGTGACTTTTCTACAGTGCTTTGTCTACAACATCTTTTCTACACTGGATAGAAGAGCCATTTCGTCTCTATCTTAGCCCGGCGAAGAGGTCCGTTTCCGGCAGATCTACGGGGATCCGGGATTCGATCAGGGAGTAGTCCTCCCACGGCCAGACCTTGCGCTGCATGGCCGAGGAGACCGCGAAGAAGAATCCTTCCGGGTCCACCTGGGTCCGGTGTGAGCGGAGTGCGTCGTCGCGGGCTTCGAAGAAATCGCCGCACTCGACCTGGGTTGTGGTGGCGTGTGTCGGCGGCGGCGGGGTATGCCCCTCGGCGTCCGCTTCCAGCCACGCAGCGAGCCGCTCGGCATACGGGGACTGCAGGCCGGCCTCCTCCAGCGCGGAGTGGAGGGCACGGAAACGGTCCGGGCTGAAGGCGCGGTCGTAGTAGAGCTTGCTGGGCACCCAGGGTTCCCCGGCGTCCGGATACCGGGCGGGATCGCCGGCCGCCGCGAAGGCCTCGACGGCCACCCGGTGCGCCATGATGTGGTCCGGGTGCGGGTAACCGCCGTTCTCGTCATAGCTGAGGATCACGTGGGGCTTGAAGTCCCGGACCAGCCGGACCAGCGGTGCGGCCGCCCGCTCCAGCGGCTGCAGGGCGAAGCACCCGGGCGGCAGGGCCGGCAGGGGGTCGCCCTCGGGCAGCCCGGAATCGACGAAGCCGAGCCAGCGCTGCCGGATGCCGAGGACGTTCGCGGCGGCGTCCATCTCCAGCCGGCGTGCCCCGGCCATGTCGCGTTTGGGGTGCGGTTGCCCCTCCATCGCGGGGTTCTGGATGTCGCCGCGGGAGCCGTCGGTGCACGTGGCCACCAGGACGTCCACGCCGGCGGCAGCATACATCGCCATCGTGGCGGCACCCTTGCTGGATTCGTCGTCGGGATGAGCATGGACCGCCAGCAGACGAAGCGGTGCTGACGGGCTGGGGGATGCTGTCATCGTGGGACGGCTCCTCTTTCTGCTGTGCTGCCCTGTTGGGTGCGTCTGTTGGTGTGCGGCTTGGTCTGTGCGGCCAGCCGGAAATATCCCGGTCCGATCCACACTAAACTGGACTGGTGACTTCCGAGGACCAGCCTGCCGCGCCGGCACCTAACAGCCTATCCAATCGTTACGGCGGCCAAAAGCGCGCGCTGTCCCGCAAGGTCAAACGCAACATCCTGATCGCCGCCCTCGCCGTGGGCATTGCCTTTCTGGCCTGGGTCTCGACGTCGGCGGCCATCGGCGGTGTCAGCTACAAGGATGTCGGCTACAGCACCCCCGACGCCACGGTCACGGAAATCGACTTCCAGGTCACGAAGGACCCGGCAGCGGAGGCGAAATGCGCTGTGAAGGCCATGGACTCGAAGTTCGCGATTGTTGGCTGGAAGGTTGTGGACATCGGGCCGAACGCGGCCGATGCCGGCACGGACGGCGGACGCACCACAGCCCACCGCACCCAGCTGCGCACGGAATCCCAGGCGGTCTCCGCCGTCGTGGACAGCTGCTGGATTCCCGACGCCGGACAATAACGGGACCACAGGCCGCGGCAAGTGCCGGGCCGCGCACGCAGTGATGCCGTCCGAGGCTGCTTGGGACACCGTGTGATCCACGCCGCAGTCCTCTTTGGTTTATCCACAGGATTGACTACAATGGATCAATACCTTTCCCCCGCTGAGCTGGTTACTGCGTCATAAAAGTGGCCACCGTGGCGGGGTCTTTGCTTGTATGACCACCCAAAGGAGAAGTCCGTGTCTACCACCAACAGCGCAACTGCGGCTTGGCTTACCCAGGAAGCTTTTGACCGCCTGAAGGCAGAGCTGGACAACCTTTCCGGCCCCGGCCGGGCAGAAATCGTCCAGAAGATCGAAGCGGCGCGCCAGGAGGGCGACCTCAAGGAGAACGGTGGCTACCACGCTGCCAAGGAGGAGCAGGGCAAGATCGAGGCCCGCATCCGCCAGCTCACGGCCCTCCTCCGGGACGCCCACGTCGGGGAGGCCCCGGCCGACGACGGCATCGTGGAGCCCGGCATGATCGTCGTGGCCAGGATTGCCGGCGACGAGGAGAGCTTCCTGCTCGGCTCCCGTGAAATTGCCGGCGACTCGGACTTGGATGTCTTCAGCGAGAAGTCCCCCCTCGGCGCGGCCATCGTCGGCCACAAGGAGGGCGACAAGCTCAGCTACACCGCCCCGAACGGCAAGGACATCACGGTGGAGATCATCTCCGCCAAGCCGTACGCCGGCTGACACCAGCGACATAACAGCGACGCCGGTCTCCCCTTCAAGGGGAGGCCGGCGTCGTTTTTTCCGCCCGTTGGCGGGGGCTGTTGGGGCCGGCCGGTTTGGCCGGAGTCCTGGGGAGGTGTCCTCTTCCCGGGGTACTCAGCGTCCCGCGGACAGCGCCCCGGGGCGCCTGGTGATCAGCAGCAGCGCGGCTGTGATGCCGCCGATAGCCCCGCCCAGGTGGGCCTGCCACGAGACGAAACTGGCCACGGTGGGCAGGATTCCGAACAGGATGCCGCCGTAGGCCATGAACAACACCACGGACAGGGCGATCTGCCACCAGTTCCGGTTGATGAAGCCGCGGACCAGGAGGAACGCGAAGAGCCCGAACACCAGCCCGGAGGCGCCCACAGTGACGCTGGCGCCGCCGATGAGCCACACCACGAGCCCGGATGCCAGCCAGCTGGCGGCCAGTGCGGTGATGAACACCCGGCGCCCGGAGAGGAACACGAGGAAGCCGAAGATGATCAACGGGAGCGCGTTGGACATCAGGTGGGCCAGGCTGGAGTGCAGCAAGGGAAAGGTCAGGATGTCCAGGATCCCGTCCAGGCTGCGCGGCCGCAGCCCGAAAGTGCGGTTCAGGGAGTGGAACAGTGCGGTGTTGAGGATCTCGATCAGGTAGAGCAGCACCACGAAGGAGCCGACCACCAGCAGTCCCCGGCGGGCCCGCACCGCGGTGCTCTCCCCTTCCCGCGGTTCCCCGCCCCCAAACGCGTCCGTCACCATGGCCCCTAGTGCACCACGATCGGCTGGAAACCCTCGGCGCGCAGCGCCGCCAGGACCTGGCTGCAGTGCTCGTGGCCCTTGGTTTCCAGGTTGACGGTGATGGAGACGTCGCCCATGCTGATGGAGCCGCCCACCCGGGTGTGGTCCAGGCCCGTGACGTTGGCGTCGTTCTCGGCGATGATGCGGGCAATCGTGGCCAGCGAGCCCGGACGGTCGTCCAGCATCATCCGCACGGTCATGTACCGGCCGGCGGCGGAGAGGCCGCGCTGGATGACCTTGAGCATCAGCATGGGGTCGATGTTGCCGCCGGAGAGGACCACCGCAACGGTTCCGGGGTTTTCGATCTTGCCTTCCATGAGCGCCGCGACGCCGACGGCCCCGGCAGGTTCCACCACCATCTTGGCGCGCTCCAGCAGGAAGATCAGCGCCCGGGCCAGGGCGTCTTCGCTGACGGTGACGACGTCGTCGACGAGCTCGCGGATGATGCTGAACGGCAGCTGGCCCGGCCGGCCCACGGCGATGCCGTCGGCCATGGTGGAAACCTTCTTGAGCGGGACGAGGGCGTCGGCGGCGAGGGAGGGTGGATAGGCGGCGGCGTTTTCAGCCTGGACGCCGATGATGCGGATCTCGCGGCCGAGTTCTTTGGCGCGTGCCTTCACCGCAACGGCAACGCCCGCGAGGAGTCCGCCGCCGCCGACACCCATCAGGATGGTGTCGACGTCGGGGACCTGTTCGAGGATCTCCAGCCCGACCGTCCCCTGGCCGGCGACGACGTCGACGTCATCGAAGGGGTGGACAAAGACGGCGCCGCTTTCATCGGCGTAGCGCTTGGCTTCCGCCAGCGCCTCGTCCACGTTGTGGCCATGCAGCACCACCTCGGCGCCGTGGCTGCGGGTGGCGGCGAGCTTGGGCAACGCGACGCCGAGCGGCATGTAGATCCGGGCCTTGATGCCCAGGCTCTTGGCTGCGACAGCCACGCCCTGGGCGTGGTTTCCGGCAGAGGCCGCCACGACGCCGCGCTTCTTTTCGGCGTCGGAGAGCTTGGCCATCCGCACGTAGGCGCCGCGGACCTTGAAGGAGCCGGCGCGCTGCAGGTTTTCGCACTTGAGGAAGACCTCGCCGCCGACCGTGCTGCCGAGGGCCCGCGATGATTCCACGGGCGTCCGCGTAATAATCCCGTCGAGCAGCTTCTGCGCCTCCAGGACATCGTCCAGCGTGACGGGCAGGCTCTCAAGGGTATTCACGAACTGTTCTCCTTCTTTGGATCAGGCGTCGGTGCCCCGTCCGGCATCACTGCCCGGAGCACCGCTGTTGGGTGCGGCGCCCTCGCCGCCGGGGTTTGCGCCCGGCAGGTGGACGTCTGTGAAGGTGGTGTCTGCGCCGGGTTCGGGGGCATGACTGCCCCCGGCTCCCGCGGTTGCCAACACTTCATCATGTTCCCACGTTCTGCCCGCAATGTAGCGAATCGACGAGTTTGCTACGGCAAGGATCGGAACGGAGAACAATGCGCCGGGGATCCCGGCGAGGTAGGAGCCGGCCGCGACGGACAGGATCACGGCGACGGGGTGGAGGGAGACGGCCTTGCCCATGACGAGGGGCTGCAGGATGTGGCTTTCGAGCTGCTGGACGCCGAGCACGATCGCCAGCATGATGAGGGCGTTGACGGGCCCGTTGGCGACCAGCGCCAGCAGCACGGCGATCGCGCCGGTGAACAGCGCGCCGACCACCGGGATGAACGAACCGAGGAAGACCAGCACGCCCAGCGGCAGCGCGAGCGGCACGCCGATGATGGCGGCGCCGACGCCGATTCCCACGGCGTCCACGAAGGCGACGAACATTTGGATGCGTGCGTAGCTGACCATGGATGTCCAGCCGCGGCGGCCCGCGCCGTCCGTGGCCCGGCGCGCCTTCCGGGGCATGAGCCTGACCAGGAAGGCCCAGATTCTGTCGCCTTCGAGCAGGAAGAAGATCAGGATGAACAGCGCCAGGACCAGGCCGGCGGCGAAGTGCCCGGCGGTGCTCCCGAACGTCAGAGCCCCGCTGAGGATGCTGCTGCTGTTGTTCTGCAGGGCAGCGGTGGCGTCCTCGATGTACTTGTCGATCTGGGCGGCCGTCAGGTGCAGCGGGCCTTCCGACAGCCAGGTCTGTACCTGCTGCACGCCCGCGAGCGCCTGGGACCACAGCTCGCCGAAGCCCTGCATGAGCTGGCGCCCGACCAGGGTCAGGGCACCGACGATGAGGCCGATGAAGCCGAGCACAGTGATGGCGACGGCGAGCCCCTTGGGCACGCGCCGGTTGGCCATCCAGCGCACTGCGGGGCTGAGGAGCCCCGAGAGGAGGGCGGCCACCATGACGGGGATGATGAGGAAGCTGACGTGGCTGAGCAGCCAGACCAGCAACCCGATCACGAGCAGGATCAGCCCGCCGCGCCAGGCCCAGGCGGCGGCGATCCGCACGCCGTAGGGAATATCCTGGTCGATCTCCCGGTCGGTCCATACCCGGGCCCCGGCACGTGCGCCGGTCCCAGCCGCGGAATAGGAGGGGCTTGTGGCAGGTGCGGCGTCCTCAGCTGGCGTCATAGCCCCATGATTCCGTAGGCGACGTTCAATAGGAAACCAGCAACCAGCAATCAGCACCGGGCGACGGCCCAGACACCGGTCGACGGCCGAGGCACCGGCCCGGGGGCCGTTCCTGGGGTCAGGCCGCCGGGTCAGCCTGCAGCGGCCGTCAGCGAGGCCGAGATGCCCCAGGTCATGGAGAACTGCTCCCCCGGCGCAAGCCAGCGCAGTCCCTCGCCGCTGTTGAACGCGTTGGCGGGACCGGTCATCGGCTCGATCGCGACCGCCTTCGACCGGCCCGGAAATTCCGTCGTCACGAAGACATGGACGTACCCGCAGCTCGCGTCCTGCCACAGGCTCACCGTCCGCCCGTCGGGTGAGCGCAGCGTGTGCCGGGCGACGCCGCCGTCGAACTCCAGGTCCGTGTAGGCCGAATCGAGGTCAAGTGTCCCTACCGGCCGGCCGCCGCGCAGATCGAAGTCGCCGCTGACCGGTTCACTGCTGCGCGGGATGAGGCGGTCGTCGGCGACCAGCCTGGTCCGGGCGTCGACGCTCACGGTGAGGTCCTCGCTGGGCACGTCGCCCAGCCGCAGGTACGGGTGCGCACCAAGCACGAACGGCGCGCGGTACTGGGAATCGTTGATCAGGGTTTGGCGCACCACCAGGCCCAGGTCCTCGGCCAGTTCATAGCGGACCCGGTGCCGCAGAAGAAACGGGTAGCCGTGCTGCGGAAAGACTGCCGCCTCCAGGGTTACGGAGAACTCGTCCTCGTCCACGAGATCGTAGGAGGAGTTCCGCAGCAGACCGTGGCTGGCGTTATTGCGGGAGACCTCGGTGATGTCCAGCTGCAGCTTCTTGCCGTTGAGGTGCCAGACCCCGTCCTCCACCCGGTTGGCCCACGGTGCCAGCGTGATTCCGGTGGCGCCGGGCGCAATGTCGGCATCCCCGTAGGTTTCCGTCAGGGCGGTGTCTCCGCGGCTGTAGAGCCGCAGGCCGGCGGCGAGTTCGGTGACGACTGCCAGGGCGTCGCCGCGCCGGAGCTCGTACTGCCGGCCGGACGCGTACCTGCGCATCGTGTCATTGGCGGCGGATACTGTGCCGGATGCCGGGGGTGTCGCTGAGAGATCCATGGTGACCACCGTACAGCCCGCACCACACAAACAACCCCGCGAACCCGTATACCTTGGACCCATGACTTCCAGCAGCGCAGGAGCCAGGCCATGAATCCACCCCTGGACAGCCGCGGGCTCGCCGCCCGGTTTGAGACGGTCTTCGGCGCCCGGCCCGACGGCGTGTGGCAGGCCCCGGGACGGGTCAACCTCATCGGCGAGCACACCGATTACAACGAGGGCTTCGTCCTGCCGTTCGCCATCGACCGGGCGGCCCGGGTTGCCGTCCGAGTCCGGCCGGATTCCACCGTGCGGATGCTCTCCACGTTCGGCAACCAGGGGCTGACCACCGCGGAGACCGGCTCGCTGGACCGCGCCAGCGCCAGGGGCTGGACAAAATACCCGCTCGGGGTCATCTGGGCCCTGCAGCAGCGGGGCCTCCAGGTTCCCGGCGTGGACCTGCTCCTGGATTCCGAGGTTCCGCGCGGGGCGGGCCTGTCGTCCTCCCATGCCATCGAATGCGCCGTGATTTCGGCGCTGAACGGGCTCATGGACGCCGGCCTCTCCGTGCAGGACATGGTCCTGGCCACCCAGCGGGCGGAGAACGACTTCGTCGGCGCGCCCACCGGCATCATGGACCAGTCCGCCTCGCTCCGGGCCACGGCCGGCCACGCCGTCTTCCTCGACTGCCGGGACCAGAGTGTCCGGCTGGTGCCGTTCGACGCCGACGCCGCGGGACTGGTGCTGCTGGTTATCGACACCCGGGTTTCCCATTCCCACGCCGACGGCGGGTATGCGGCCCGGCGGGAATCGTGCGAACTCGCCGCCGAGGTCCTTGGCGTGCGGGCGCTGCGCGACGTCGGGTTCGAGGATCTCGGGGAGGCCAGCGGGCTTCTGGACCAGGAGACCTTCCGCCGGCTACGGCATGTGGTCACCGAGAACCAGCGCGTGCTGCAGACGGTGGAGCTGCTGGACACCCGGGGCCCGGCCGCCATCGGCCCCCTGCTCGACGCGTCCCATGCCTCGATGCGCGATGACTTCGAGATCTCCTGCGCGGAGCTGGACCTTGCCGTGGACACGGCGCGGTCGGCCGGCGCGATCGGCGCCCGCATGACTGGCGGCGGCTTCGGCGGCTCCGCGATCGCCCTGACCCCGGCGGGATCGGCGCAGCAGGTTCGCTCCGCCGTCGAACGTGCCTTCGCCCGGGCCGGGTATGCCGCGCCGGAAATCTTCAGCGTCAGCCCCGCGGCCGGAGCCATGCGCCTGGCCTAGGCGGGGCGTAGTCTGGGCGCATGCCAGAAGCTGTCATCGTTTCTACCGCCCGGAGCCCGATCGGCCGCGCCTTCAAAGGGTCCCTGAAAGACGAACGTCCCGACGATCTCGCCGCGGCCATGATCACAGCGGCCCTCGCCGGGATTCCTGCGTTTGACGCCGCCGCCGGGCCAGGCCGCGGCCTGGACGACATCTATCTGGGGTGCGCCGAGCCAAGCGGTGAGGCCGGCTCCAACATGGCCCGGGTGGTCAGCATCCTGGCCGGGCTGGACAACGTTCCGGCCGCCACCATCAACCGTTTTTGTGCCTCCAGCCTGCAGACGCTCCGGATGGCCTTCCACGCCATCAAGGCCGGCGAAGGCCAGGCGTTCGTGGCCGCCGGGGTGGAGGCAGTGTCGCGCTACCGGGACTGGGCCGGCGCCGGCGAGACCGACGCCAGCACGCACAATCCGCGCTTCGAGGCGGCCCGGAAACGCACCGAGGCCCGCGCGGCCGCCAACACGCCGTGGACCGACCCGCGGCTGGGCGGCCGGATGCCGGACGTGTACATCGCCATGGGCCAGACGGCGGAGAACGTCGCCACAAGCTACGGCATCACCCGCGCCGAGCAGGACGACTGGGCGGTGCTCAGCCAGAACCGGGCCGAGGCAGCCATCGCCTCCGGGTTCTACGCCCGCGAAATCACGCCCTACACCCGTGCCGACGGCTCGGTGGTGGACCGCGACGATTCACCGCGTGCCGGGGTGACAGCAGAGGCGGTCGGTGCCCTGCAGCCCGTCTTCCGCAGTAGCGGCACTGTGACGGCCGGGAACGCGTGCCCGCTCAATGACGGGGCCGCCGCCGTCGTGGTCATGAGTGACTCGCGCGCCCGCGAACTGGGCCTCGAGCCGCTTGCCCGGATCGTCTCCACCGGTGTCAGCGCGCTGTCCCCGGAGTTGATGGGCATGGGGCCGGTGGAGGCGACCCGCCGGGCACTCGCGATCGCTGGGCTGGGCATCGGGGACATCGACCTGGTGGAGCTCAATGAGGCCTTCGCGGTCCAGGTGGTGGCCAGCGCCCGGGAGCTCGGCATCGATCCGGAGAAGCTCAATGTCCACGGCGGCGCCATCGCGCTCGGCCACCCCTTCGGGATGACCGGCGCACGCATGACCACCACGCTGCTCAACGGGCTCGGCGCCCGCGACGCCTCCCTCGGCCTGGCCACGCTGTGCGTCGGCGGCGGCCAGGGCATGGCGGTTGTGTTGGAGCGGCTCAGCTGAGGCGTTGCAGCTGAGCCGCACCAGCAGCCACCAGCTGCCGCATACGCGAGAGGAGCCCCGCCGTTGGGCGGGGCTCCTCGCGGGAAATCAGGGTCGTTCAGGAACGACGCCGGCTACTCGTCGCCGCGGAGGATGGCCAGGAGCCGGATGATCTCGACGTAGAGCCAGACCAGCGTGACCGTGAGGCCGAAGGCAGCGGTCCAGGAGAATCGCTGCGGGGCGCCGGCGCTGATGGCCGCCTCGATGGACGTGAAGTCCATGATCAGGGAGAAGGCGGCCAGGCCAATCGCCAGCACGCCGATGAAGACGCCGAGCGGGATGCCCATGATCTCCACGCTGGTGCTCAGTCCGAACGGCGCGGTCACGGCCCCGGTCATCATCATGAAGAGGTTGATGAGCGCGAACACCGCATAGCCGATCAGTGCGATCATGAAGAACCGCATGAGCTTGGGCGTCGCCCGGACCTTGCCGCTCTTGAATAGCACCAGCGTCACGGCGAAGACGGACAGCGTCCCGACGACGGCCTGGATGCCGACTCCCGGGAACAGGTTGTCGAGGATGCGGGTCAGGCCGCCGAGGAAGAATCCTTCGAGCAGGGCGTAGGCCAGGATCAGTCCGGGCGACGGCTGCTTCTTGAAGGTGTTGACCATTGCGAGGGCGAAGCCGCCGAGGGCTCCGAGGATCATCAGCATGGATCCAGTGCCCTGCGGGACGGCGAGCGCCACTGCGGCGCCGACTACCAGGATGCCGAGGCACCCGGCGGTCTTGACGATGACGTCGTCGTACGTCATCCGTCCAATGTCAGCCGGCCCGGCCGCCGGGCGGTTGTACAGGTCCTGGAGCTGTTCCTGGGTCATGCCCTGCTGGGCCGATTTCCACCCGCCCTGGCCCGGGGCCTGGCCGTAAGCGGTCTGGCCATACGGGTTCTGACCGTATGGGGCCTGCGGGGCAGGCGGTGCCTGGGTGGCTTCGCGGAAATTCTTTCCGCTGAAGATCGGGTTTCCGCCATGTGCCATTGCGGGTGTCCTCCAAAATAAGGGGGTGGGTGATGTTCCGGTGCGATGCGGACTAGTGCGTTGCGGACTAGACGAAACAGGGTTTTATATAGTCACGCTACCAATTCCCACGGCTGACAGGGAGGGATAGTTCCCCACGGGGACCGCCGCAACCGAACCGTGATCTAGGTCAGCGGGTTTTTCAGGCCGAGCATGCCCGCGGACGCCGGCCTCCCGGCGCGGCTCGCGAGAGTGCGGCTCGCGACAGTGCGGCTCGCGACGGTGCCGGCCGCCAGCAGGCCGGACTGTCCGTCACCGTGGAAATCGTCGAACCGCTGCGACGGGTCCCCCTTCGGCTCCGGGAGCGGGCCGGGAACCGGCGCCGGCGTTCCCGTACCGCTGTTGACAATGACGTCGTCGATATAGATGTCGGCCATTTGCTGATCGTGTTCGGAGCCAAGCTGGAGCGTGTCGAGCGTCGTGGCGGAAATACTGACAGTGCCGGCGTAGACCGAACGCCCGTCCCACCAGATTTGGACGTTGGTCCCGGGGCCGTTGGGGACCACGTGCATGATGAGCCGGTGCCAGGAGTCAGTCGGGACGTCCCGCCGCAAGGTGGTGTAGGCGAACCCTGCAGGTGACGAGGTACGGAGCACGAGCTCATGGGAGATGTTCTGCCGGAAAACATCCAGGACGCGGACTCCGCCGGCAAAGAACCGGAAGTAGGGAACATTGTTTCCCGCCATTCCTTCGGCGGCGATGTTGAACCAGCCGTCCGCATATGCCTCCGTGGTCCCGGGGGTCAGGCCCACCGTCAGCCTGGCGATGGAGCCCGGCGCCGCGGTGGTGTGCAGGAGGGCGGCACAGTTCCCGGAGCGCGAGAGCCCGGTGGACACCGAGGCGTTCCCCGTCCCGGCCACGGAAATGCCGAACCCGTCCAGGGTGCCTGCCTCGAAGCTGGACGCCGCCGCCTGGATCCCCGGATAGGGGTCCCTGAGTGCCTCCGTGGAGGGAACGCAGGCCTGCGCCCCGGCGGTTTCGGGGCCCAGGCTGAGCGCCGGGAGGCCCAGGATCGCCAGTACAAGCGAACCCGCGAGGCACAGCTTGACCACCCGGTTCATCAGTCGGCCCTCCACGATCGGCCCCTGCCTTCGGCGCCGGCCGGATTCCGGAACGAACGGACTCGGGTTCTGGCGCTCTTCGCACCATAACGCCGGCGGGCTTGGAAAAAGCTTGGGGGTGGCGGTGACGCGGGCCGGAGCGGACGTGCCCGGCCGCCCGCGCCAGCCCCGGGTGGCCCGGCGAATTGGGGACCGGGCAGGCCACTGTTTAGGCATACTCGGAATCAACAAAAGTTTTCTTTAGCTGGGCTACAGCAAGGTGTCGACGGCGCTACACGGTTGTTACCCGATCGCGACGTTCTCCCTGCTCGCGGCGGCATTCTTTGGGTCCCCCGGGCTGTAGCATAGGCCACACAGGGTGACGGACATCACAACACATGATCGTAATGCCAGACGCTCGTCCCCTGACCGTTCGCAACGGTTGCAAAGGCGCAACCCACAGCACCCCCATGTGGAGGTTTTCAATTTGAGAAGCACAACGAGCGGCCTGTCGCAGAGACGGCGCGGCAGACTATTGAGGGCTGTGGGGTCAGTATTTGCAGCCACGGCTGCGCTACTGCTCATCGTGGCCCCGGCGTCCAGCGCCACGACCCCCTCGCCGACACCATCCCCGTCGGCCACCCAGTTCACGAACAGCATCAGCGGCTTCCTGCGCGGCGACGACCGCGCACCGATCCCCGGGGTGACCATCACCGCCACGAGCGGCGATTTCACGGGAACCACGAAATCGGGGGCCAACGGCGCCTGGACCATCGGCGTCCCCACCCAGGGAACCTACGAGGTCAAACTCGATGAGTCCACGCTTCCGCAGGGCATCAAACTGGCCGAGGGCCAAGAGAACCCCCGCAACGTCACCTTCAGCCAGACCTCAAACCTCTCGGTGATCTTCACGTTTGGCAAGGGCATTGTCGTGGAGCAGCAGAACTTCATGCAAAACCTGCTCAACCGGCTGGTGGCAGGCCTGAGCTTCGGCCTGTTGCTCGCCCTCGCGTCCGTGGGCCTGTCCCTGATCTTCGGCACCACCGGCCTGACCAACTTCGCCCACGGTGAAATGGTCACCCTCGGCGCGGTGCTGGTGTTCGCCTTCAACCAGATGCACCTGCCGTTCTGGCTGGCCGTCATCCTGGCCGTCATCGGCGGCGGATTGTTCGGCTACGTCCAGGACGCGGGCCTGTGGAAACCCCTGCGGCGCCGCGGAACCGGACTTGTTCCGATGATGATCGTCAGCATCGGCCTCGCCCTGTCCGTGCGCTACATCATCCAGTTCTACTTCGGCGGCGCCACCCAGCAACTGCCGTTCGCCCAGAGCGTGGAAATCCTGATCGGCCCGATCTCCATCTCCCCCAACAACCTCTTGTCCCTCCTCGTCAGCGCCGTCGTGATCGCCGCCCTCGGCATCGTCCTGCTCAAGACCCGTCTCGGCAAGGCCACCCGTGCTGTGGCCGACAACCCGGCGCTGGCCGCGGCCTCCGGCATCGACGTCGACTCCGTCATCCGGATCGTCTGGGTGGTCGGCGGCATGCTCGCCGCCCTCGGCGGCATCCTCTGGGCCTACTACCGTCCCGGCGTCACCTTCGACATGGGCTCGCAGATCCTGCTGCTCATCTTCGCCAGCGTCACCCTCGGCGGCCTCGGCACAGTCTGGGGCGCCCTGGTCGGTTCCATCATCGTCGGCATCTTCGTTGAGCTGACCACCGTGTTCGGCCTCGCAGCCGACCTCAAATACGTGGGAGCGTTGTTCATCATGATTGTTGTCCTCTTGTTCCGCCCTCAGGGCATTCTGGGCCGCAAAGAGCGCGTGGGTTAGGAGACAGCCATGGACTTCGGATTCATATTTTCCAGCGCCGCCGGCGAACTTTTCAGCCCGACGACAGCTGCCTACGCCCTGGCCACCCTCGGCCTCGCCGTTCACTTCGGCTACACCGGCCTGCTCAACTTCGGCCAGGCAGGCTTCATGGCAGTGGGAGCCTACGGCTTCGCCATCTCCACACTGACGTTCCATGTGCCGTTCTTCGTCGGACTGCTCATCGCCGTCGTCGCCTCCGCCGTCTTCGCCCTGCTGCTGGGCATCCCGACGCTGCGGCTGCGGGCGGACTACCTGGCCATCGTGACCATCGCGGCGGCCGAAATCGTGCGCTACATCGTCACGACCAACCAGCTGACCGCCGTCACCGGCTCGGCCAACGGCCTGGCCGCCTTCGAGGGCGATTTCTACGCCATGAACCCCTTCCCGCCGGGGACGTACGTTGGCATGAACAACCGCGACTTCTTCATCCGGGTGGTCGCCTGGGCAGTTGTGGCCTTCTTCTGCACCCTGGTCTGGCTGCTGATGCGAAGCCCCTGGGGCCGGGTACTCAAGGGCATCCGCGAGGACGAGAACGCCGTCCGCTCGCTCGGCAAGAACGTGTACGCCTACAAGATGCAGTCCCTGATCATCGGCGGCGCGCTCGGTGCCCTGGCAGGCATGATCTTCACGATTCCCCGCGGCGCGGTGCAGCCTGCCAACTACGGCACGGAACTGACGTTCTTCCTCTACACCTGCCTGCTGCTCGGCGGGCTCGGCACTGTGCTCGGCCCCGTGGTCGGCGCGATGATCTTCTGGGTGGTGCTCTCGCTCACCCAGGGCATCCTCTACGGCCTGATCGAGTCCGGCACCATCACGTGGCTGAACACGGTCCAGGCCGGGCAGCTGCGTTACATCCTGGTCGGCGTGGCGCTCATGCTGCTGATGATCTTCAGGCCCCAGGGCGTTCTCGGCAATAAGAAGGAGCTGGCATTCGCATGAGCATTCCAAGCGAAGAGTCACGGGACGAACCCCGCGCGTCGGAAGAGATCGACTACATGACGGACAACCGTCCGATCGCCGCCGGCGAGATCGCGCCCGGTTGCAAGAAGCGTGATCCGATCGTGGTGGCAGAAAACGTCACCCGCACCTTCGGCGGCATCAACGCCGTCGACGTCCAGTACCTCGAGATCCCGCGGCACAAGATCACCGCACTGATCGGCCCTAACGGCGCCGGCAAGACCACCTTGTTCAACCTGCTGACGGGATTCGATACCCCGAACTCGGGTACATGGCAGTTCGAGGGCAACAACATCGCCGGCGTCTCCTCGTACAAGGTTGCCCGGATGGGGATGGTGCGCACGTTCCAGCTCACCAAGGTCATGGGCAAGCTCACCGTCATGGAGAACATGCGCCTCGGCGCCTCCAGCCAGTCCGGGGAACGGCTGTCCAAGGCTTTGTTCAAGGGCATCTGGGGCGGCCAGGAAAAGAAGATCACCCAGGAAGCCAATGTGCTGCTGGAGAAGTTCAAACTGGACGCCAAGAGGGACGACTACGCGGCGTCGCTGTCCGGCGGGCAGCGGAAGCTGCTGGAAATGGCCCGCTCCCTCATGGTGCGGCCCAAGCTGGTCATGCTCGACGAACCGATGGCCGGCGTCAACCCTGCGCTGACGCAGTCGCTGCTGGACCACATCAAGAACCTCAAGGCCGAGGGCATGACCGTCTTGTTCGTCGAGCACGACATGAACATGGTCCGCCACATCGCCGACTGGGTGGTGGTGATGGCAGAGGGCAAGATCGTGGCCGAAGGGCCCCCCGCCGAAGTCATGAAGAACCCCGCCGTGATCGACGCCTACCTCGGCGCCCACCACGACGTCGATCTCGGCGACGCCGAGGGCATCAAGGAACTGGCCGCGGAGCTGGTCGCTGACGAGGAATCGATTGTCGGCACTGAAAACGCCGGCATCATCTCCGCCGACGTCCTCGCTACCGAGGCGGAGGAGGCGGCGAACGGGACGACGCGCGGCCGCCGCAGCGCCGAAGGACCGAACCTCGGCGAAGAGCCGAACCGCACAGAGAAGGACACAGAATGAGCGCCACCAGCGCGGCACCGGCCGCCCAGCCCGCCTTCGATGGCGACTCGGTCGTAAAGGTCACCGATCTGGTGGCTGGTTACATCCCCGGCGTCAATATCCTCAACGGCTGCAGCATCGAGGCCCGCAAGGGTGAGCTGATCGGCATCATCGGCCCCAACGGCGCCGGCAAGTCCACGCTGCTGAAGGCCATGTTTGGCCTGGTCAAGGTCCACTCCGGCTCGGTGGTGGTCCGCGGGCAGGACATCACCGGGCTCAAGGCCAACAAGCTGGTCAGCAAGGGCGTCGGCTTCGTTCCGCAGAACAACAACGTGTTCGCCGCCCTGACCATCGAGGAAAACATGCAGATGGGCATGTTCCAGCGGCCCAAGGACTTCGCCAAACGGTTCGACTTTGTCTCCGAACTGTTCCCGGAGCTCGCCAAACGGCGCGCCCAGCGTGCCGGCTCGCTCTCCGGCGGCGAACGCCAGATGGTCGCCATGGGACGGGCCCTCATGATGGACCCGGCCGTTCTGCTGCTCGATGAGCCCTCCGCGGGCCTCTCCCCTGTCAAGCAGGATGAGACCTTCCTCCGGGTCCACGAGATCAACCGGGCCGGCGTCTCCGTCATCATGGTGGAACAAAACGCGCGCCGCTGCCTGCAGATCTGCGACCGCGCCTACGTGCTGGACCAGGGCAAGGACGCGTACACCGGTACTGGCCGGGAGCTCATGAAGGATCCCAAGGTCATCCAGCTCTACCTGGGGACGCTCGCAGACACTGTCGAATAGCGCTTCGGACAGTATCCCCACAGGGGCCGTCACCAGCCGGTGGCGGCCCTTCTGCGTGCCCGGTGCCTGCTACAACAGTCCGTGGCCCCACGGCATCTCCAGTCGCCTCCGGCCGCCCCCGCAGCCGCTTGCTCGTCGCCCGTCGCCCTTCGTTTGAGCCACGTTTTCGCGGCGGTTTCGGACCGGCGCACCTCGGATCCGCGCCGCCCTCGTCCGAACCCGCAGCGCGAATCCGGTTCCGCAGCCGCCGCACGGCCACGGCAGCCCTCCCCGCACCTCGTGGCTGCCAAGGCACCTCGGATGTCGACACCACGACGCCGGCCCCTCCTGGCGTCCTCATGTCCTGTTTCCGCACCGGCTCCGGACCGGCGCACCTCGGATCCGCGCCGCCCCTGTCCGAATCCGCAGCGCAAATCCGGTTCCGCAACCGCGTCCGGTTCCGCGGTCCTGACGCTCCGCCCCCGCTCCCCCGCACGCAAAAGACCCCCGTCCGGACTGGACGGGGGTCTTTTGTTAGTCGAGGGGAAGCGGCTTACAGCTTGCCGAATTCTTCCTTGACCGGCTTGTAGGTGTTGTCATCCTGGTACTCGTAGATGCCGATGTAGGCTTCCGTCGGGTCGCCGGCGTCGGAGAACGTTACGGGGCCGGACTGGCCGTCGTAGTCGATGTCCTTACCGTTGCGAAGCAGGGTGACGCAGCTCGGGAAGGTGTTGCACTTCTCCCCACCCTCAGAGACGTCCTTCAGGTGCGCCGCGATGTCGGTGCCCTTGGTGCTCTTGGCTTCCTCAGCCGCCAGTGCGATCAGGTTCACTGCGTCGTAGGACTCGCCGGAGTAGCTGTAGTCCTTCAGCGCCGGGTCAATCGCCAGGAGCTTCTTCTTGAAGTCCTCCTTGGCGAAGGTGCCCGGGATGGTGCCCTGGGCGCCCTTCAGGGTTCCTGCCTGGAAGTCCTTGCTGTAATCGGACATGTTGCCGTCCACCATGAAGATCTGGGTCGGCTTGACGCCCTTGCCCGTCATCAGCGGAACGATGCTCTTGGCCTGGTCGAAGGTGATCAGGGCAATGGCATCCGGCTTGGCGGCCAGAACCTTGTCCACCTGGCTGCTGAACTGGGAATCGCCTTCATTGAACAGCTCCTGGGCAACAACCTTGCCGCCGGCCGCCTCGAAAGCTGCCTGGACGTTCTTAGCAAGGCCGGTTCCGTAGGCGTCGTTCAGGACGATCATGCCGACCGTCTGGGCGCCACAGGTGGCCATGTAGTTGCCGAGGACCTTGCCCTGGAGCACGTCCGAGGGCGCGGTGCGCCAGTAGAGGCCCTTGTCATCCCACGCCGTGAAGTCCGGGGAGGTGTTGGCCGGGGAGAACTGGACGACGCCGGCACCGGTGATCTGGTTGATCACGGTCTTGGAGACACCCGAGGAGGCGGCGCCGACGATTGCGCTGACGCCCTGTCCGAGCAGTGCCGTGGTGGACTGGGTGGCGATGTCGGTCTTGGTGTCGCCGGAGTCACGGTGGATGACCTCTACCGGCTTGCCCAGGACGCCGCCGGCATCGTTGACCTCCTTGATGCCGAGGTTGACACCTGCAATTTCGGGCGGGCCGAGGAAGGCCAGCGAACCCGTCGTCGGCAGGAGCGAGCCGATCTTCAGGGGCGTGGGGGTGGTGGTGGCCGAGGCGGGCACAGTGCCCGTTTCGCCGGCGGCGCTGGTACCGCCACCGGTGGCGCTGGGTGCCGGGCACGCGATTCCCGCGGCCGCGGCTGAGCTGGATCCCGACGAACTCGGGGCGGGTGAACCGCCACAAGCCGTAGCCAAAAGGGCGACGCCGAGGCTAAGCACGGTGAGCTTAGCGACGCGGGGCGCAACCCGGGGGAGTGAAGTCATGTACAAGCTCCTCGATCTAAAGGTGCGAACGGCCTTTGACGCGAAAGATCAGGTGTTCCTGATTCCACTTCAAGCTAGTGCAATTTCGACGTGAAAATAAGTGACTACGGTCACATCCTTATAACACTCGTTGCATAGAGGAAATCTGGACGGTTTGCGGCGGCTGTTTTGTCGGGGGCGACGGCCCGGAACGGCTGCCCGGGTCAGGCGACCCCGAGGGCAAGCACGTGCGTGGGACAAGCCCGTGCGAGGGGCCTGGGAACGCCGGGGGTCAGGGCCACCCGGCTGTCGGGCGCCGCAGGGCGGCGCGCAGCTCAGTGCCCCAGGTGGGACTCGAACCCACAACACGCGGATTTTAAGTCCGCTGCCTCTGCCAATTGGGCTACTGGGGCGCCCGGTCAATGGTATCCCGTCGCCGGGCGGATCAGCCCGCGAATGGCCCCGCGTAGCGGAAGGTGCCGCTCACGCCGCCGGGCCAGACGGCGAGCGGCAGCAACTGGAAGTGCGCGGCCCAGCCTGCCTCCGGCGGCGCCACCCCGAGCGAGGTGGACGGAACAAAGCCGAAGCGGGAGTAGTACTCGGGGCTGCCCAGCAGGGCTATCCCCCGCTCCCCCGCGGTGTTGGCCCGCGCCACGGTCTCGTTCATGAGCGCGGTGCCGATGCCGTGGCGCTGCAGCCGCGGCACCACCCCGATCGGCCCGAGGCCGAGCAGCTCCAGACCGTCCACCCACCCGCGGGTGCTGATCACATGCCCCACGATTTCACCGTCGAGTTCGGCCACGATGCTGAACGCCGGCAGGTATTCCTGGCACTCGAACAACCGCGCCAGCAGCTTCACTTCCTCGGGTTCGCCGTCGACGTGCTCTCCGGTGGCGGGCGAGATGGCAAACGCGGCGGCGGTGAGGGCGAGGATGGCTGGACGGTCCGCCGGTTCCTCGCTGCGCAGCACGAGTTCCGGTGCCGGTTTGTGCACCCCGTTGGCCGCGACGAGCTCGTGCAGTACCTCCAGCGCCCGTTCGGTGTCCGCCACCGGCACCAGCAGATGGTCATGGTGGAAGCCGGCAAGGACGTTGCAGCTGATCTTCGCCTCGGTCAGGGCCGCGCTGACGGCTGCCGTGAGGCCGATCGCCTCAAGCGAAGAGTGCACCTGGAGCGTGATCCAGGCCGCGACGAAGTCGTAGGAGAGCCCCAGGCTGTCCGCTTCGTTCCGCGGCAGCACGACGGTCAGCCCTTCCGCCTCACGGACGGCGGCCGCAATGGCCCCGGCCAGGGGCTTGCCGTGCGGCCACAGGGCGTAGACGTATTCGCCCTCGCGCAGTTCGGGGTGCATGGTGGCCAGGAGGGCGTGCAGGTCCTTTTCAGCTGTCATGGAGCCAGTCTAGGCGGGGGTCCCGCGCTCCTGCCCGCTCCCGGCGTCCTGGGGCGGCTGCCCGCCACGAAAACGGCGGCCGCTCCCCCTGGGGGGAACAGCCGCCGTCGAAGGCTCGGATCAGGCTACTTGGAGTCGGCCGGAACAGCTTCCTTGGTGTCGTTCTTGGCAGTGTCGTTCTTGGCAGTGTCGTTCTTGGCAGTGCCACTCTTCGCGGCGTCGTTCTTGGCAGCATCCGCAGGCGTGCCGGCAACGGGAGCAGCGGCAGGCTTCGGGGCCGGCGTCGCTGCGGCCACGAAGGCGCCGCGCGGGTTGTCCAGATCCATCAGCTGCGTGGTGTCGCGGCCCAGGAAGAAGGCCCAGATCCAGCCGGAGATCACGCGGATCTTGCGCTCCACGGTGGGGATGGCCATGCCGTGGTAGCCACGGTGTGCCAGCCAGGCCAGCGGGCCCTTGAGGCCGATGCGGCCAAGCAGGTTGATGTTCGCCACGCCCTTCCATTCGCCGAAGCCAGCGACGGCGCCCAGGTTCTTGTGCTTGTAATCCTTGAGCGGCTTGTCCCAGCGGGAGGCCCACAGGTTCTTGGCGAGGCGCTTGGCCTGGCGCAGCGCGTGCTGCGCGTTCGGCACGCACGTGCCGTCCGGCAGGCCGCTGCCCGTGAGGTCGGGGACGGCAGCGACGTCGCCGGCGGCCCAGGCGTTCTCGATGATGCCCTCGTCGCCTGCGATGCGCAGATCGGCCAGGACGCGGACGCGGCCGCGCGGCTCGAGCGGGAAGTCGGTGGAGCGGACCATCGGGTTGGCCTGCACACCGGCAGTCCAGACCAGGGTGTCGGTCTCGAATTCCTGGGCCGGGCTCTTGTCCGGGAGGTTGATGAGCTTCAGGGAACCCTCGGCGTTGTCGAGGGAGGTGTTCAGCAGGACCTCGATGCCGCGGCTGCGGAGGTGCTCGACGACCCATTCGGCCTGCGATGCCGTGACCTCGGGCATGATGCGGCCCATCGCCTCGACCAGGACGAAGCGGACTTCCTCCTGCTTGATGCGCGGGTTGTTCTTGACCGCGGCGCGGGCCAGGTCTTCCATTTCGGTGATGCACTCGATGCCGGCGAAGCCGCCGCCGACGACGACGAACGTCAGGGCGCGGGCGCGCTCAACGGGGTCCGTCATGAGGGAACCGGTCTCGATCCGCTCGAGAACCTTGTTGCGCAGGGCGACGGCCTCTTCGATGGTCTTCAGGCCGATGCCCTTGTCCGCGAGGCCCTTGATCGGGAACGTGCGGGTGATGGCGCCGGCGGCAAGCACGACGTCGAAGTACGGAATCTCGAAGGTGTGTCCACCGTCGGAGGGTGCGACCACTGCCGTGCGGTTGGCGTGGTCGATCGAGGTGACGCGGCCCTGGATGAGTTCCGTCTGCTTCAGGTGCTGGCGGTGCGAGACGACTGCGTGGCGCGCCTCGATGTTGCCGCCGGCAACTTCCGGCAGGAAGGGCTGGTAGGTCATATAGGGCAGCGGATCCACGAGGGTGACGATGCCACCGGCATTCGCGATCTTTTTCTGAAGTTTGAGGGCTACATACAGGCCGACGTACCCGCCGCCGACGACGAGTACCCGGGGACGGTCCTGGAGCTGAAGGGAGGATGCCATATCTCAAGAATACAGTAGTTTGTGAAAACCTTCACTAACTATGACGGCTTGCTGGAGTCCACCGGATTGACGGCCTCGGGTTCGGCCTTGCCGGTCCCGCCCGGCCCGTCCGGGCCGTCCTTCGGCGGCGTGCGCATGGCGGCCCGCAGCTGGAACGCGGCGGCCACAACGATTCCCACGAGCAGGGCTCCGAAGCCCAGGACCACCGCGGCCGGCACGGCACTGTCCAGCTGGGACGGCTTCTCCGCGACGGGCACGGTCGCTTCGGGCAGGGTGGGGGCAGCGCTGGAGGGCGCGGGCTCCGCGGCAGAGGCAGTCGTGGCGAGGTTTCCGCGCCGGTGGACCCGGATCCAGTCCGAAATGGACCCCAGCGGATTGACTTTGGTTTCCGGGACATCGGCCTTGAGTGCGGCCTCGGCGTTCAGCACGCCGAAGCCGTAGAGCGGATCCTTCCCTGGCGCCCCGGCGTCCTTGGCCGTGGTGACGATCCGGTTGATGACCTGGCTGGCGGACATTTCGGGCCATTTGGAGCGAATCAGGGCCGCGACGCCGGACACGATGGGCGTGGCTCCGGAGGTGCCGGCCCAGTCGGCGTAGCCGCCGCCGGGCAGGCCGCCAACCAGGTCCTCGGCGGGAGCTGCGACGCCGATGCTGATGCCTTGGGAGGAGGAGTCGATGCTGGCCGCGCCCGTGCGGTCCAGGCCTGCAACCGTCAGGACGCCGGGGATGGTGGCCGGGGCGCCGACCTGGACGTTGCCGCCCACCCGGTTGCCCGCGGCGGCGACGATCACGACGTCCTTCTGTTCGGCGTAGAGGAATGCCGCGTCCCAGCTCTGCGGCCATTCCGGCGACGTGCTGCCGAGGGAGATGTTGATGACGCGGGCGCCGTTGTCCACGGCCCAGCGCACTGCCTCCGGGATCTGGTCCTGGTCGCTCTTGCCGCCCGGGTTGGCGGAACCGAGCCAGGTGGAGACGGACAGCAGCTGCGCTTCCGGGGCGACGCCGACAACCCCGTCAGGTCCAGCGGCCGGGCCGGCGGCAGGGCCAGTTGCGCTGGCGCTCGGTTTGGCGGTCGCTTCGGGCGCTTGGTGCCCCCGTCCGGCCAGCATGGTGGCCACGAGCGTGCCGTGTTCGGGTTTGGCGCCGATACTCTCCTGGCCGTTGGCCTTGCCGGCGCCGGAAATGTCCGCGCCGCCAGCGAGCACGCCGCCCAAATCCGGATGCCGGCCGTCCACGCCGCTGTCAATCACGGCGACCTTGACCCCGGCTCCCTTGGAAACGTCCCAGGCTTTGATGATGCCGGACTCGGCGAGCCAGTATTCCTTGTCCCGCCAGGAGTCGGCGTGGGCGGGTGCGGCCAGGGTCAGCGCCGCCGTGGACGCTCCGCCGGCGAGGGCCAAGGCCATCAACGCGGAGGCGGTCCGGCGGCGCCGGGCTGTTGCTCTGGTCATTCAGGTCCTATCGGCGGATGCACCAGCGGCACGGGCGCGCGCTGGGGCACGGCTGCTGGGGCGGGATCATCGGATGCTGAGGGCAATTCCGTCAAGAATATCGTGTTCGCTGCTCACGGCCGTGGTGATGCGCCCGCCGGTGACCTCGGCCAGGCGCTGCAGGACCCGCCGCCAGACCAGTCCACCGGCGCCGATCACGTCCACCCGCCCGGGGTGCATGTAAGGCAGCGCGGCCCGCTCCTCCCGGGTCATTTCGAGCAGCTCGGTGCAGGCTTTCCGGACCGCGTCCAGGTCCAGTTCGGTGCCGTGGATCGCGGCCGGTGAGTACTCCGGCAGGCGCAGCGCGTGCGCCGTGATGGTGGTGACGGAGCCGGCCACGCCGACGACGGCGGTGGCGCGTTCCAGCGGAACGGTTTGTGCCGCCTCGCTGATGGCGGCGTCGACGTCGGCCTCTGCCGCTGCGATCTGATCCGCTGTGGGCGGATCGCTGCGCAGGTGCCGTTCGGTCATCCGGACGCAGCCGACGTCGACCGAGCGGGCCGCGATGACGCCGTCGGCGTTGCCCAGCACGAACTCCGTGCTGCCGCCGCCGAGGTCCACCACCAGCACGGGGTCCTGCCCGCGGGAGGGCAGGACACTGCTGGCGCCGGCGAAGGACAGCGCGGCTTCCTCGTCGCCGGTGATCACCTCGGGTTCGACGCCGAGGATGTCGCGGATGCCGTCGACGAAAACCTGGCGGTTGCGGGCATCGCGGGTGGCGGAGGTGGCCACGAAGCGCACTTTTTCGGCGCCGTGCTCGCGGATGAGGGCAGCGTAGTCCCGGGTCGCGGCGAAGGTGCGCTCAAGCGCTTCCTGGGCCAGTTCACCTGTGGAGTCCACGCCCTGGCCCAGCCGGACCACGCGCATTTCCCGCACGATGTCGGTCAGCCGCGGCGTGGCCGGCCCTGTTGCGCCGCCTGCGCTCACATCTGCGATCAGCAGGCGGATGGAGTTGGTGCCGCAGTCTACGGCCGCGACCCGGGTCACTTGGACTCCCCCGTGCCGGTGGTACCGGCCGTCTCAGCAGCACCGGCGGCGGCGGCCGCGTCAGCGGCGCCGGCGCCGGCGGCGGCGGCGTCGACGCGGGACTTGCGGACCGGTGCGGGCCGGCCCACGATCTCCGGCAGGCCTTGGGGGCCATGGCGGCTGAGGTCCCGGGACGGGGCCTCCCCGCCGGTGTCCCAGGCGCCTTCGCAGTAACAGCGCTCCACGGTCCACCATTCGGCGATGGCCGCGATCGATTCATCGCCCAGCGGGTTCACGCCCGGGCCGGCCGCCAGCGAATGCCCCACGAGGACGTGCAGGCATTTGACGCGGGTCGGCATTCCGCCGGCGGAGACGCCGTCAATTTCGGGAACGGCCCCGATGCCGGAGCGCGCGCCGAT
Source organism: Arthrobacter sp. 10T425 (assembly GCF_056393985.1). NCBI lineage: Bacteria > Bacillati > Actinomycetota > Actinomycetes > Micrococcales > Micrococcaceae > Arthrobacter > Arthrobacter sp. 10T425. The sequence goes on from NZ_JBFTGZ010000007.1 coordinate 141,420, forward strand.
CTCGGCACGGGAGGCCAGATATGCCTCGTGGGCGGACCGGTACCGGGCCGCGAGGCCGGCGTCGGCAGCGAGCCGGTCGTTCATTTCGTTCATCAGCCCGGCGGCCTCCAGCCGCGATACCGCCGACGTGATCACCGGGTGGGTGAGGTAAAACGTGGTGGGGAACGGCGTACCGTTGCTGAGCCGCGGCGAAGTGGCGGCAACGAGCGGGTTTCCGCAGACGCAGCGTGCCGGGATTTCGACGACGTCGCGCACGGGCCGGCCCAACTGGCGGCTGAGGACCTCGAGATCGTGCGGCGACGGCTGGCGGGAGCCCTCCGGGGCGTCTGCCCTGTGCCGTGGTGCCGGGGCCTTGGCCCCGTCGTTGTTCTCGGCTGCTCGGTTCTGGTCCACTCGGTTCTCGTCCACGGGAGTGGCACCTTCCTGCCCTGTTCCGGATTGTCCGCGGGACAATCCCGGCGGCGGGCGCCGCTTCTAGTCTGTTGCCGATCGCCTGATGGACTCCCAGAGGGCGTCCACCCAGGGCAGGTTGGCCGGGTCTTGTGCTGATGCTCCACCCGCCGCGCCACCGGACTGCGCGGCAGGAAGATCGCTGCCGAATACCCAGTAGCCCGTCTCTCCGGGCATAACCATGTTAATGCGGTCGCGGGCCTGCTGTTTCACATAGTTGGGATCCTGCCACCGCGACACCTGGCGTTTGAGGTCCTCCTGCTTCGTCTGCTTGGCCGCAATATCGGCCTGCAGCGCCGCGATTTCGGCGCGTTTGTCCAGGAAAATCTTGACCGTGGGGGCCAGCAGGATGGTGATGGCAATCATGACGACGCCCAGGGCCAGCAGCCGGCCCGAGAACGCCTTGGCGGGCACGGGGTCCAGGGATTCGTCCGGACCCCCTGCGGCGGTCCGGTTCTGAGTCTTGCCGCCGGACTTGCCGCCGGCCTTGGCGCCGGCCTTCCCGGCCGCCGGGCGGGTCTCGGGCTTTGCCGGTGCTCCTGCCGGGGCTGTTGCGGGACGGGCTTTGGCCGCAGATCCGGCGCCGGTGCTGCCCGGGGCCGGCTTGCCTGTGTGAGCTGACACCCGTGGCGGGGCAGGCGCAGCGCCGGCCGGCGCCGCCGCGCCGCTGCGGGCGCCGCCAAAGTCCGCCTGGATCACCTCGCCGCCGTCGGCTGCTGCCCCCAGACCCGTGGCCGCAGGCTTGGCAGCAGCAGCCTTGGCGGCAGGCGTAGCCCGGGGAACATTGGGGCGTCGGGTTGCCATGTCACTCCTTCAAAAACGGACCAAAAAAAGAACCGGTGGCCATGGTCTTTCAACCATAGCCACCGGTTACCGGTTTTCGCGGCTAACTAGCCCTTGAAACGCGGGAACGCGCTGCGGCCGGCGTACCGTGCGGCGTCGTCGAGTTCCTCTTCGATGCGCAGCAGCTGGTTGTACTTGGCCACGCGCTCGGAGCGTGCCGGGGCACCGGTCTTGATCTGTCCCGCGTTGGTGGCAACGGAGATGTCAGCAATGGTGGTGTCCTCGGTTTCGCCCGAGCGGTGTGAGGTGATGGTGGTGTAGCCGGCACGCTGGGCCAGGGAAACGGCGTCCAGGGTCTCGGTCAGGGAACCGATCTGGTTGACCTTGACGAGCAGCGAGTTCGCGGTCTTGGTGTCAATGCCGCGCTGCAGGATGGCCGGGTTCGTGACGAAGAGGTCATCGCCCACGAGCTGGACCTTGTCGCCGATGGTGTCGGTGAGGGTCTTCCAGCCTTCCCAGTCGTTCTCATCCAGCGGGTCCTCGATGGACACGAGCGGGTAGTCGGCCACGAGCTCGGCGTAGTAGGCGCTCATCTCGGTGGCGGAAAGTGCCTTGCCCTCGAACTGGTACGCGCCGTCCTTGAAGAACTCGGAGGAGGCGACGTCCAGGGCCAGGGCGATGTCCTTGCCCGGGGTGTAGCCGGCGTTCTTGATGGCTTCCTGGATCAGGTCCAGGGCGGCACGGTTGGACGGCAGGTTCGGCGCGAAGCCGCCCTCGTCACCCAGGCCGGTGGACAGGCCCTTGGCCTGCAGGACGGACTTGAGGTTGTGGTAGACCTCGACGCCCCAGCGCAGGCCTTCGGAGAAGGTCTCGGCGCCGATCGGGACGATCATGAATTCCTGGATGTCCACGTCGGAGTCGGCGTGCGAGCCGCCGTTGAGGATGTTCATCAGGGGCACGGGCAGGACGTGCGCGTTGGGCCCGCCCAGGTACTTGTACAGCGGCAGGTCAGCGGAGGCGGCGGCGGCGTTGGCCACGGCCAGGGACACTCCCAGGATGGCGTTGGCGCCGAGCTTGCCCTTGTTGGGGGTGCCGTCCAGGTCGATCATGGCCTGGTCGATGCTGCGCTGGTCGGTCGCGTCGAAGCCGGTCAGGGCCGGGGCGATCTGGTCGATGACCGCGTCGACGGCCTTCTGGACGCCCTTGCCGAGGTAGCGGCCCTTGTCGCCGTCGCGAAGTTCAACGGCCTCGTGCTCGCCGGTGGAAGCGCCGGAGGGAACTGCTGCGCGGCCGATCTGGCCGTCCGAGAGCAGGACTTCAACTTCTACGGTCGGGTTGCCACGGGAATCGAGGATTTCGCGGGCGTGGATGGCATCGATAAGCGCCATGGATATGCTCCTTTGGGTGAAGCGATCTGCAGGGAATCTGACTGCTTGGACTCTGGCTGAACATCAAGCGGAAAAGCCGACGTCGTCGTCGCTACTAGCGTAGTCGAGAGCGGGATAAGTTACGGAAACCTATCCAAACCCCGGACGTCATGATGGTGCCGCTACCGTGCCGACTCTAAGTCTGCCAGCACTATTGTGCCGAGGGCCTGGGGCCGGCGCTGTCCTGGAACCGGCGCAGGGCGCCGCGGAGGGCGCGTTCGGCGTCGAGCCCGCCGTCCCGGGCAGCGGCCACGATCCCGAACAGCAGGTCGCCGAGTTCCTCCTCGGCGGCCGGGAGGTCGACGGCGGTTTGGCCGGCGGTTTCGACGGCGGTTCCGGCGGCGGTTTGGCCGGCGGCCGCTGCCATGCCCGCGCGTTCGGCGCGGTCCAGGAGCTTTTGGGCCCGCGCGAGGGCCGGCAGCGCGGCGGGAACCCCGTCGAAGACGTGGCCGCGTTCGGGCCTCTCGGCCTTCTTGACGGCGTCCCATTTCAGGACGATCTCCTCCACCGTTGCCGGGAAGGAATCCTGCAGCGAGCCGTCGGGCCGGAACACGTGCGGGTTGCGCCGGATCATCTTGGCCCTCAGGCCCCGGGCGACATCGCCCAGGTCAAAGGCGCCGCGTTCCTCGGCGAGCCGGGCGTGGAGCACCACCTGCAACAGGACGTCCCCCAGTTCAGACTGCAGTTCCGCGTCGCCGGCGCCGGTCTCGATGGTCTCGGCCACTTCATAGGCCTCCTCCAGGAGGTACTCCACGAGGGACTCGTGGGTGAGGGCACCCATCCAGGGGCAATGCTCGCGCAGGGCCGCTATCAGCCCCAGCAGCTCCCCGACCTCGCAAGCTCGGCCGGGGACCCCTGCCGCTGTGGGCCCAGCGAGCCCCTGGACGGGTGATGTGTCCTCGTTAGCCAAGATCGGAGTAGGCCTCGTTGATGTATTCGACCAGGGCTTCCTTCTCCTCGAGCGGCAGGAAAGCGGCCTCGGCCGCGTTCAGCGTCAGCTCCAGCAGGTCATCGAGGTCGTAGTCGAACGTCTCAACCAGGAGTTCGAACTCGTCGGTCAGCGTCACGCCGCTCATGAGCCGGTTGTCGGTGTTGATGGTGACGTTGAAGCCGAGCTGGTAGAGCATGTCCAGCGGGTGGCTTTCGATGCCCTCACCGAAGCCGGCAATGGCGCCGGTCTGCAGGTTGGAGGAGGGGCAGATCTCCAGGGCGATGCCACGGTCCCGCACCCAGCTGGCGAGCTCGCCCAGGGTCACCATGCCGATGGTGTCGTTGACGGAGTCGTCGAAGCCTTCGGCGCCGGCGGCCTCTTCGTCCTCTTCGAATTCGATCGTGACGTCCTCGGCGATCCGGACGCCGTGGCCCAGGCGCAGGGCCCTGCCGTCGACGAGGGCCGACTGGATGCTTTCCAGGCCGGCGGCTTCGCCGGCGTGGACGGTGGCCGGGAAGTTGTGCTGGGCCAGGTAGGTGAAGGCGTCCTTGAAGCGGGACGGCAGGAAGCCGTCCTCGGCGCCGGCGATGTCGAAGCCGACGGCGCCGTTGTTGCGGTGGCGGACGGCCAGTTCGGCGATCTCCTGGCCGCGGTCGGCGTGGCGCATGGCGGTGATGAGCTGGCCCACCTGGATATCGCGGCCGGTCTCTGCCACGGTGTCCACTCCAGCTTCGAGGCCGGCCTGCACGGCTTCGACCACGTCGTCCAGGCTCAGGCCCTTCTGCAGGTGCTGTTCGGGCGCCCAGCGCACCTCGCCGTACACGACGCCGTCGTCGGCCAGGTCTTCGACGAATTCCTTCGCGACGCGGAACAGGCCCTCCTTGGTCTGCATCACGGCGATGGTGTGGTCGAAGGTCTCCAGGTAGCGGACCAGGGAGCCGGAGTCGGCGGATTCGCGGAACCACTCCCCCAGTGCAACGGGGTCCGTGGACGGCAGCGTGTGGCCGACGGCCTCAGCAAGTTCAATGATGGTGGCCGGCCGGAGTCCGCCGTCCAGGTGGTCGTGAAGGGAAACCTTGGGAAGGCCCTTCAGGTCGAAGTCGAGGTCAGGGGCAGCGTCAGGAATAGTCTCAGTCACGTTCCAACCATAGGGTCGCCGGGCGCCGGAAGCTACTTTCCGGACGCTCCGGACTCAGCGGACGGACCGGCCAGCATCGTGCCGTGCAGCTCGGAAGCACGCTCACCGGAGGCGGGTTCGGTGGCGTATTCGGTCTCGGACGGGACCGGACTGGTGTCGTGGCGGCCCAGGCGCTTGTGCCACCAGCGCAGGAGATGGTCGATGAGGACACCGAGCACAATGGCGAATACCACCGCGATGCCCGCGCTGAGCAACGGGTTGTGGTGCAGCCAAGGGAAGGAACTGGCCAGGACGCCGATGCCGATTGAGTAGGCGACCCACGTCAGGCAGGCGAAGCCGTCCAGGAAGAAGAACCGGCGGTGCGGAAACGCCGTCGTGCCTGCCACGTAGTTGACGGCGACACGGCCCCACGGAATGTACCGGGCGGTGAAGATCAGGACGGCGCCGCGCTTTTCAAGTTCGTAGTGGGCCCAGCCGAACACCTTTTGGACCTTCGGTTTGCGCATCCAGCGGAACCGCTCGAGGCCAATCTTGCGGCCCAGCATGTAGGCCATGTTGTCGCCGGCCATGGCTCCCACGAGGGCGGTGAGGCCCAGGATCCACAGGTTGGGCTGGCCGCTGTGCACGGAGTACGCCGCCAGGGCAACGATCAGGGTCTCGCTGGGGACCACCATCGCGAAGCCGTCCACGAAAAAGAAAACCAGCAGGAGGGGGTAGATCCACCACTGGCCAGCGGCATGGAGCACGGCCTCGTTAATGAACTCCATGCAGGTGGTGCTCCTTGATGACTGGGAACGGACAACTAAGCCGTATCGTACTCGCGATGACAGTGGGTAGAACCATGGACGAAACTTTGCACGACGTGCGGCCAACAAACGTGACCCAAATCGCTCCTAAGTGTCCCATGGGCGGGCCCAATCCGCCTAGGACTCGGCGGGCGGCACGGAATGCGTCGGTTCCTCCGGTGCGCGGCCGCGCACCCTGCTGATCACACGGTCCAGGACGACGCCCAGGACGATCGCGCAGACGATGGCAATAGCCGCGCCCAGCACGTGGTTTTCCTCAAACCACGGACCAACAGTCAGGCCGATCCCCACCGAGTAGCCGGCCCAGAGCAGCGCCGAGAGCACTGTCAGGCTGACGAATCTGCGCCACGGGTAGTGAGTGGCGCCGGCCGTCAGGTTAACGGCCACCCGCCCGATCGGGACGAAGCGGGCCACAAGGATCAGTGAGGCGGGCCGTTTCCGCAGTTCCCGGCCGGCCCAGCGGAAGGCCGCCTGCATGCGCGGGCCGCGCTGCCACGCCCAGCGCCGGGTTCCGGTCCCGCGGCCGATCAGGTAAGCCATGTTGTCGCCCACCAGGGCCCCTGCGGCAGCCGTTGCGACCAGGAGCAGAGGGTTGGGGACGCCCGCAGTGGCGGCGACTGCAGCCAGGCCCACCACCACCGATTCGCTCGGAATCGGGGGGAAGAACCCGTCGATCACGCAGCAGGCGAAAACCAGGACGAGGACCCAGGGTTGCCCTGCGGCGGCGAGGATGAAGTCATTGATTGCCTGCACAGCTTCCTAACGCGCGGCGGGGCCAGATCTATCCAAGCGCAGGCTCGGCCGGAGCCGGGCCTGCGCTTGACGGGTACTGCTGTGGAGTCAGTGTAACGCCGGCTCCGGCCGCCGCTGCCCTCTCCCGTACGGCTGTTATCCCCAGGGTTTGGGCACCGTAAGGGATAGGGCAACGGGCTTAGGCGATGCGGTCGATGATGAGCTTCTGGGCGGGCCGGGAGCCCTCGGGGGCGATCACGGCGGCGTGTTCGAGCGCTTCCTTGGCACGCTCGAACTTCTCCGGTGTGTCCGTGAGCAGGGTCATGAGCGGTTCGCCTGCCTTGACCGTGGCGCCGGGCTTGGCGTGCATCCGCACCCCGGCACCGGCCTGGACCTGGTCCTCCTTGCGGGCGCGCCCGGCACCGAGCCGCCAGGCAGCGACGCCGACGGCCATCGCGTCGAGCTCCACCAGGACACCGTCGGCCGGGGCGTAGATGACCTCGGATTCCTTGGCGACCGGGAGCTTGGCGCGCGGGTCTCCGCCCTGGGCCTCGATCATCCGGTTCCAGACGTCCATGGCCCGGCCGTCCCGGAGTGCTGCCCGGGGATCGGCGTCGCGGATGCCGGCGCACGCCAGCATTTCCTCCGCGAGCCGGACGGTGAGTTCGACGACGTCGTCCGGGCCTCCGCCGGCGAGGACCTCCACGGATTCCTCGACCTCGATCGCGTTGCCCGCGGTCAGGCCCAGCGGCGTGTTCATGTTGGTGAGCAGGGCCACCGTGTTGACGCCGGCGTCCTTGCCCAGGGCCACCATGGTTTCGGCCAGTTCGCGGGCGCGGGCCTCGTCCTTCATGAACGCGCCGCTGCCCACCTTGACGTCGAGCACCAGCGAGCCGGTGCCTTCGGCGATCTTCTTGCTCATGATCGAGGAGGCGATCAGCGGGATGGCCTCCACGGTCCCGGTGACATCGCGGAGCGCGTAGAGCTTCTTGTCCGCCGGGGCCAGCCCGGCGCCGGCCGCGCAAATGACCGCGCCGACGTCCTGGAGCTGGGCCATCATTTCCTCATTGCTCAGGGCCGCACGCCAGCCCGGGATGGCCTCGAGCTTGTCCAGGGTGCCGCCGGTGTGGCCGAGGCCGCGGCCCGAGAGCTGCGGCACTGCCACGCCAAACACCGCTACAAGCGGAGCCAGCGGCAGGGTGATCTTGTCCCCGACGCCGCCGGTGGAGTGCTTGTCCGACGTCGCCTTCACGCCGCCGTCGGGCCGCCGCAGGCTGGAGAAGTCCATCCGCTCGCCGGAGGCGATCATGGCCGCCGTCCAGCGGGAGATCTCGGCCCGGTCCATGCCGTTGAGCAGGATGGCCATGTTCAGGGCGGCCATCTGTTCGTCGGCGATGGCGCCGCGGGTGTACGCGTCGATTGTCCAGTCGATCTGGGCCGGGCTGAGCACACCCTTGTCCCGCTTGATGCGGATGATGTCGACGGCGTCGAACGCTTCACTGTTGTTGGGGTTCTGAGTCGTTTGTGTCACCGGGGTTCCTCCAGGTGTTGGGGGCCAAAGGCATCGGGAAGGACCTGGTCCATGGTCTTGATTCCCTGCGTGGTCATGAGCTCCATGTCCGGAGCCCGGAATTCGTAGAGCAGCTGGCGGCAGCGCCCGCACGGCATGAGGACATTCCCGCCGGCGTCGACGCAGTAGAAGGCGCGCAGCCGTCCCCCGCCGGTCATCTGCAGGTTGCCCACCAGGGCGCACTCGGCGCACAGGGTCAGCCCGTAGCTGGCGTTTTCGACATTGCAGCCGCTGACGATCCGCCCGTCTCCGGTGAGGGCCGCGGCCCCCACCGGAAACTTCGAATACGGCGCATAGGCGTTCTTCATGGCGGACACTGCCGCAGCTTCGAGTGCAGCCCAGTCGACGTCGATGCTGTCCATTCTCAGCCCTTGATGTACGGTATGCCGTCAGCGGCCGGCGGCCGGGAGCGGCCGACGAGCCCGGCCACGGCAAACACGGTCACCACGTACGGCAGCATGGCCATGAACTGGCTCGGCACCGGGGTGCCGATGATCGTCACGATGCTCTGCAGGTTGTCGGCGAAGCCGAACAGCAGCGCGGCGAAGAACGCCCCGATCGGGTTCCAGCGGCCCAGGATCATGGCGGCGAGGGCAATGAAGCCGCGCCCGCCGGAGATTTCCTTGGTGAAGCTGTCGATCGCCACGAGGGTGAAGAACGATCCGCCGATCCCGGCGACGGCGCCGCCGAGCGTGACGTTCCAGAAGCGGGTCGCGTTGACCTTGATGCCCAGGGTGTCGGCCGCCTGCGGGTGCTCGCCCACGGCGCGGACGCGCAGGCCCCACTTCGTCTTGAACAGTGCGACCCAGATCACGATGACTGCCACGTACATCAGGTAGCCCACCACGGACTGCTTGAAGAGGATGGGCCCGATCACGGGGATGCTGGACAGGACCGGGATATCGATGATGGGCAGCTCGGCGGGCGAGTTGTACTTCTCCGGATCGGACTGCATCACGGTGGTGAACAGGAAGCCGGTGAGACCGGAGACCAGGACGTTGAGCACGACGCCGACGATGATCTGGTTGACCACGTACTTGATGCTGAACACTGCCAGCACCACCGACACAAGGGCGCCCGCCACGGCCGCCGCAAGCAGGCCCAGGTAGGGGTTGTGCGTCAGGCTGGCGACGAGCGCGGCCGTGAAGGCACCGCCCAGGAGCTGGCCTTCGATGGCGATGTTAACGACGCCGGCGCGTTCGCACAGCACACCGGACAGGGAGCCGAAGACGATCGGCACGGCGAGGGTCACGGATCCGGCGATGAGGCCGGCCAGCGAAATACTGGGGGTCCGGGCGCCGCCCACCACCCAGATCAGGAAGGCGACCACGAACACGACGGTGAACACGGCCGGCACCCAGCGCGGGGGCCGCCGGTTCGCTCTCGCCTTCAGGACCAGGGCGTAGCCCGCGAGGCCCAGCAGGATCAGGGAGAGCACCATGCCGGACAGGAATGCGGGTACTTCGATCGCCGGGAGCTGGAAGAAGTCTCCGCTGGATGAAACGCCGAACTTGGCGTTCGCCTGCGGGCCCAGCAGTCCGAAGAAGATGAACGCTACGGTGGCCAGCACCGCAAGCGTGACCGGCAACTTCCAAGTCACGGGCTTGGCGGACACCGTCGGCCTGTGGTTCTTCTCCGGCTGGGGTTTTCCTTCAACGGGCGAGGTTGCTGTTGTGCTCATGCGGCACCTCCGGTGGTTGCGGCCTGCTTGGTTTTGCCGGCGGTCGCGGCCTTCTTCTTGCGCGGGTTGAGTCCGAAGATCGCCCGGACCAGCGGCGGCGCCGCGATGAACAGGACGATGAGTGACTGGACCACGAGCACGATGTCAATCGGAGTTCCGGTCTGGATCTGCATCTGGACAGCGCCTGCGCGGAAGGCCCCGAACAGCAGGCCGGCGGCGAAGGTGCCCCATGGCGAGGACCGACCCAGCAGCGCGACCGTAATCGCGTCAAAGCCGTAGGTTGCCGCGACACCGTCGGTCAGGACCTTTTCGGTGCCCGCCACCTGTGCCACGCCGGCCAGGCCGGCCAGGCCACCGGCAATGGTCATCACCAGGATGGTGGCCCGGGAGACGTTGATGCCGGCGGTCAGGGCTGCCTTGGGGTTGGCCCCGACGGCACGGAATTCGAAACCGAGCGTGGAGCGGTTCAGCAGCCACGAAACAAACACGGTGGCCGCGATGGCCAGCAGGAATCCCAGGTGCAGCCGGTACTGGCTGCCGAAGATCAGCGGGTACGCGGCGCTGGGGTCCACGATGGGCGATATCGGTGTGTCCGCCCCCGGACGCTGGAACAAGTCCGTGTCGAGCAGGTAGCGCAGGAAATAGAGTGCGATGTAGTTGAACATGATGGTCACGATGACCTCGTGGGCGCCGGTCCGGGCTTTGAGCACGCCGACGATGCCGCCCCAGACGGCGCCGCCGATGACGCCGGCCACCAGGACCAGCAGCAGGTGTATCCCCAGCGGCAGGTGCAGCGCGAAGCCGACCCATGAAGCGAGGATGCCGGCCATGATGATCTGGCCCTGCGCACCGATGTTGAACAGGCCCGCGCGGAAGGCCAGGGCGACGCCGAGGCCGGCGGTGATCAGCGGGGTGGCGATGGTCAGCGTCTCCATGAGGGGGGCGAACTGTCCGGCCACGCCGTTACCGCGGGGGTTGAAGACCGCGCCCTGGAAGAGCGCGACGTACGAATCGGTGGCGGCGGACCAGACGGCGATGAGGAAGTCACTGGGCCGGGCAAAGAGATAGCCCGCCGTGGTGCCGACCACCTTGTCCGTCATGGCGATGAGCAGGCCGCCGAGGATCAGTGCGAGCAGCACCGCCAGGATGGTCACGATGCCGTTGCCGGTGAAGATCTTGCGCAGCAGCGACTCCTCTTCCGGGGCACCCGGAAGAGCTCCGCTCTGGGTCGAGACCGGAACGGCCGATGGCTGGTGGGCGCCGCCCGCGGTGTCCAGCGAGGTGACGAAGTCTGCATCGTCCTCGAGCGGTTCAGGCTCCACGTCGGTGGCCTGCGATGCCGGAAGCCGGTCCGGGTCCGGTGCGGCCGCGGACCGCGGCTCGGTGTTCTCACTCATGGGGGTCTCCTACGGCGCCGGAGCCGGGCTCCTGCACGGACGGGGCGGCGGGGGCCGGGTTCATGGCCGGCTTCGTTGCGGGGTTTTCGGCCGGGGTGCCGGCCGGGGTTTCTGCTGCGTTCGCGGCCGGGTTTTCAGAAAGGGATCGGGCCGAGTGCCTGCCTGCTGCGTCGGTCTGGGCCTCGTCCGGGGAAACGCCGGCCATCATCAGGCCCAGGACGTCACGACCGGTGCCGGCCGGGACGATCCCGACCAGCCGGCCCTTGTACAGCACGGCGATCCGGTCGGCGAGTTCAATCACCTCGTCCAGTTCGGTGGAGACGATCATGACGGGCGTGCCGTGGTCCCGCTCCGCGACGATCCGCTTGTGCAGGAACTCGATGGAGCCCACGTCCACGCCGCGGGTGGGCTGGGAGGCGATGAAGAGCCGCAGCGGCCGGGAGAGCTCCCGGGCCATGACGACCTTCTGCTGGTTGCCGCCGGACAGGGTGCCTGCTGCCAGCGAGCCGGACGGGGTGCGGACGTCGAATTCCGCGATCCGGGTCTTGGCGTTCTCCAGGACCTTGGCCGGGCTCATGCTGATGCCCTTGGCGAACGGCGCCTGGTCGTAGCGGTCCAGGATCAGGTTCTCGGCGATGGAAAACGTGCCGATCAGCCCATCGAGGGAACGGTCCTCCGGAACGTACCCGACGCCGGCGTTGAGGACCTCCTTGACGCTGCGGCCCACGAGTTCTTCGCCGTCGAGGGTGATCGAGCCGTGGACCCGCTCGTGCAGGCCGAGGATGGCTTCGGTCAGCTCGGTTTGGCCGTTGCCCTGGACGCCGGCGACGGCGAGGATCTCGCCGCGGGCGATTCCGAAGCTGATCCCGTCCACCACGTGCTGGCCGTTGGGGGCGATGACCGTGAGGTCCTTGACCTCGAAGGTGGTCTCCTGCGGATTCGCGGGAGCCTTGTCCAGGGTCAGGCTCACGGCCCGGCCCACCATCATGGAAGCCAGCTCGGTGGTCGAGGCGCCGGGATCGGCCGAGCCCACTACCTTGCCGCGCCGGATGACGGTGATGGTGTCCGAAACGGCCTTCACCTCACGCAGCTTGTGGGAAATGAAGACAATCGAGGTGCCGTGGCTCTTGAGCTGGCGCATGATGTCCAGCAGTTCATCGGTGTCCTGCGGGGTCAGCACGGCCGTGGGCTCATCGAGGATGAGCACCTTGGCGTCGCGGACCAGTGCCTTGATGATCTCCACGCGCTGCTGCACGCCCACGGGGAGGTCTTCGATCAGCGCGTCGGGGTCGACGTCGAAACCGTACCGGTCCGAGATCTCCCGGATTTTCCGGCGGGTGTCATCCAGGTCCAGGAATCCGCCGGTCTTGGTGGTCTCCGCTCCAAGGGCAACGTTCTCCGCGACGGTGAAGACGGGGACCAGCATGAAGTGCTGGTGCACCATGCCGATGCCGGCCGCCATGGCGTCGCCGGGGCCGCGGAACGTGACCGGTTTGTCGTCGATTAGGATTTCGCCCTCTGTGGGCTCGTACAGTCCGTAGAGGACGTTCATCAGCGTGGACTTGCCAGCGCCGTTCTCACCGAGCAGACAGTGGATCTGCCCGGGTTCAACAACCACATCGATGTGATCGTTCGCTACCAGGGAGCCGAAGCGTTTGGTAATGCCCTTGAGTTCAAGTTTCAAAACTCTGACCAATCTCGAGGTGTCCGGACGGCTTGGTCCGGACGCGTAGGGGCGCTGCAGCACCAGCTTAGTGCCTGGGATCTGAGGCACTAAGGGCCGCAACGAAAAGCGCCACAGCCCGTGCGGTGGTGACCGGACGGGCCGTGGCGCTTAGCGGAGGAAGTTAGGCTTTCGGGCTGGCTGCGGATTCAACCTTCAGCTTGCCGTCGGCGATGTCCTTCTTGATCTGGTCCAGGTCGGACTTCAGTTCGGCCGGAACCTGGGAATCCATGTCGTGGAACGGGGCAAGCTGGACGCCGTCGTTCGCGAGGGTGCCAACGTACGGCTTGTTGGTGAACTGGCCGTCCTTGTCCTGCTTGACGACCGTCTCGACGGCCTCGCCCATCTGCTTCATGACGGAGGAGAGCATGATGTCCTTGTAATCCGGTGCCGTGAGGTAGCCGTCGGAGTCAACCCAGATGAGCTTGACGTCCTTGCCTGCTGCCTTGGCTTCCTGCAGGGCCGCGCCGGCACCCTTGCCGACCGGACCGGCGACGGGCATGACGATGTCTGCGCCCTGGTCCAGGAAGTTCTGGGTGAACTGCTTGCCCTTGTCCTGCTTTTCGAAGTCACCGGTGAAGGAGCCGTCCTGCTTGGCCTTGTCCCAGCCGAGAAGCTTGACGTCCTTGCCCTTCTTCTCGTTGTAGTACTTCACACCGTCGGCGAAACCGTCCATGAAGATGGTGACCGTGGGGATCTTGATGCCGCCGAACGTGGCGACCGTCCCGGTCTTGGTGGTGCCGGCTGCGAGGTAGCCGGCCAGGAATGCTGCCTGGGCGGTGTCGTAGATGATCGGCTTGACGTTGGCGACCGGGGTGTCATAGCCGAAGTCGATGATGGCGAAGTGCTTGTCCGGGTTCGCGGTGGCCTGGGACTTGGTGGCGTCGCCGAGCAGGAAGCCGACCGTGATGGTCAGGTTGCAGCCGGCGGAGACCATGGCGCGCAGGTTCGGTTCGAAGTCGTTGTTGGTCTTGGACTCGGCCTGGTTCATCTCGATGCCGAGATCCTTCTTGGCCTTCTGCAGTCCCTCGTAGGACGACTGGTTGAACGACTGGTCATCGAATCCACCCGAGTCGGACACGATGCAGCCCGTGTAGTTGCTGGCGGTGTTGGTGGCGGTGCTGGCCTCCGGGGCAGCTCCGCAGCCGGTCAGCAGGAGTGCAGCCGCGCCCGCGGTGGCAACGCCGGCCATTGATCCGCGCTTAAAGGTGGCACGCAGAGAGTTCTTCAATTTTCCTCCAGGAAGAAAGAGTAGGCGCTACGACGGAAGTTCAATGAGTGTCTGTCTGCGGTGTTCCGCTGATCTCTGTTGTCACTGATGGATTTCGCAGCACTGCGCCGAGGCGCACTTATGCAAGCTACTGTAGTGGCCTGCGCCACGTCCCGATAACACACGTCCCGGCGAATGCCCAGATTGTTGAGAACTTGTTACCTAGAGGTAGCCGGTGCCCGCCGCGACCACAGACGCCTCCGGCGCCGGTCCCCGCAGGAACCGGCGCCGGAGGCGTATGTGGCGGCACGGCGATTGCCGGGTGTCCGGCTACAGCCGCACGAGCATCTTGCCGGTATTGGCGCCGTCGAGCAGGTCCATGAAGGCCTGCGGGGCGTTCTCCAGCCCGTCCACCACCGTCTCGTCGTAACGGACCGTTCCGTCGGCCAGCCAGCCGGACATGGTCTCGACGAACTCGGCCATGTGCTGCCAGTAGCCGCCCACCAGGAAGCCCCTGAGCGTCAGCTGTTTGCCGATCGCCAGCATGAGGTTCCGCGGTGCCGGCGTCGGTTCGGTCGCGTTGTACTGGGCGATGGCCCCGCACATGGCCACCCGGCCACCGACCGTGAGGGCGGACAGCGCGGCTTCGAGGTGCTCGCCGCCGACGTTGTCGAAGTAGACGTCGATCCCGCGCTCACCCGCGGCCGCGGCGAGCTGTTCCGCCACGGGGCCGTCGTGGTAGTTGAACGCGGCATCGAAGCCGAGTTCGAGCAGGCGTGCCACCTTTTCCGGCGAGCCGGCGCTCCCGATCACCCGGGACGCGCCCATGGCCTTGGCGATCTGCCCGACGAGCGAGCCGACCGCGCCGGCGGCGCCCGAGACGAACACGGCGTCGCCCGGCTTGAATTCCGCGACCTTCAGCAGTCCCGCGTAGGCGGTCAGCCCTGTCATGCCAAGGGCGCCGAGGAATGCTGACGCCGGGGCCAGATCGGTGCGCGCCACCGTGGTGGCCGCGGCATCGACGACGGCGTATTCGCGCCAGCCGAGGCCGTGCACCACCGTGTCGCCCACAGCGCGCCCTTCGGCCCGGGACGCGATCACTTCGCCGACGGCGCCGCCGTCGAGGGCGGCATCCAAGGCAAACGGCGCGGAGTAGGACTTGACGTCGTTCATGCGTCCGCGCATGTACGGGTCCACCGAGATGAACAGGTTGCGGACCAGGACCTGGCCGTCCTGCAGTTCGGGCAGCGCCGACTCGGCGAGGCGGAAGTTCGCCGGGACGGGGCGGCCGTGGGGGCGGGACGCCAGCTGGATCTCGCGGGTGGTGGCGGGAAGGGTGAGAGTTTCGGTGTTGTTGCTCATGCGGCTACCTCCAGGATGGTGATGTCGACAGTGATGTTGCCGCGGGTGGCGTTGGAGTACGGGCAGATCTGGTGCGCCTTGGCCACGAGGGCCTCGGCCGTGTCCCGGTCCACGGCGGGAAGGGCGATCTCAAGTTCGGCGGCCAGACCGTAGCCGGCACCGTCCTCGAGGGCGCCGAAGTGGATCTTGGCGGCGACGGCGGAGTCCGTCAGGTCGGCGCGCTCCTTGCGTCCCACCAGGCGCAGGGCGGAGTGGAAGCACGCGGCGTAACCGGCGGCAAAGAGCTGTTCGGGGTTGGTGCCCGCGCCGTCACCGCCGAGTTCGACCGGGCTGGCAAGGGTGACGTTCAGCTTGCCGTCCTTGCTGATGGCGGTGCCGTCGCGGCCTTCGCCTGAGGCCAGGGCCTCTGCTGTGTAAAGGGTCTTCATGGTGTTTCCGTTCTGTCGGCGGGAAGAAGGGGTTCAGCGGGGAACTCGCCGGAAGCCTGCGGAGTCGCCGTAAATTTCCGGCGAGCTGGCACGCCTCCCGCGATTTCGACGTCGGCCGTGGGGGCCTGGGAGGGGTGGTGGAGGGGGAAGGGTGGTGGAGGGGGAAGGGCTTAGTGGGAGGCGTGGAGCGCGTTCGTCAGCCGGCCCAGGGTGTCGCGGAGCTGGTCCAGTTCCGCGGCGGTGAACCCGGCGGCGTCCGCCAGTCGCTGCGGGATTCCGCTGGCCTTGGCGCTCAGTGCGGCGCCGGCGCCGGTCAGGAAGATCTCCACGCGGCGCTCGTCCTCGGCGGAGCGGCGGCGCTGGACGAGTCCGAGCGCTTCGAGCCGCTTGAGCAGCGGCGAGAGCGTGCCGGAGTCCAGGCCCAGCTCCTCCCCCAGTTCACGCACGCTGCGCGGCTCCGCTTCCCAGAGCACCAGCATGGCGAGGTACTGCGGGTAGGTCAGGCCGAGCTCCTCGAGCATGGGCCGGTAGGCGGCCGTGGCGGCACGTGAGGCAGAGTACATCGCAAAACACACCTGCCGGTTCAGGCGGAGCGCTTCCGGGCCGCCCGTGAGGGCCTCTTCTGACGTGGTCATGACTCCACCGTACCGCACAATTTAGTTGCGTGCAATTCAGTTGTGCACAACTGAATTGCGGAGCGGGAACCGGCATCGACGTAGAAGGGGCCGCCGCGGCACGATTCCCCGCCGCTGCCGCCGATCTTCCCCACGTTTGACGGGTGCCGACGGCGTGTCGGCCCGCACCGCCGGCGTGTCCCGGCGTCGTGCCGGAATAGGTGGGGAAACTCCGTGCGGCGGTCTTGGCCGGGTGCAGCAGGGCGGGCCCGGTGTAGGGGCCCGGGCGGAACGGCTTACAGGTCGCGGATGGTGCGCAGGGCCGCCGCCGTGAGCACCTGGATGCCCAGGCCCAGCGCCCGCTCATCGACGATGTAGTCGCCGCGGTGAAGGTCGTATTCTTCCCCGCCTGGCGTCTTCGTGCCGAGGCGCATCATGGCGCCGGGGGTGTCGGCCAGGAACCAGGCAAAGTCTTCCCCGCCCATGGACTGCGGGGTCAGGACCACGGCGCCCTCGCCGATTTCGGCGCGGGCCGCGGCCTCGATCAGCGCGGTCTCGTGCTCGGAGTTGACCACCGGCGGCACGCCGCGGGTGTGTTCCAGGTGGACATCGACGCCGTACGGCTCGGCGACCTGCCGGATGATGTCGTCGAGCAGCTCGCCGGCGTCGTGCCAGGCGTCGCGGTCCAGGCAGCGCATGGTGCCGGCCATGTAGCCGCTGCCCGGGATGGCGTTCGGGGCCGAGCCCGCGGAAATCTGCCCCCAGACCACGGACACGCCGCTGCGGACATCGACGCGGCGCGAGAGCACTGCGGGAACGTTGACCGCGATCTGCGCCAAGGCGAAAACCAGCTCCTCGGTCAGGTGCGGGCGCGAGGTGTGGCCGCCGCGGCCGGAGAGTTCAATCTTGATGGTGTCCGAGGCGGAGGTGATCGCCCCGATCCGGGTGCCGATCCTGCCGATCTCGATCCGGGGGTCGCAGTGCAGCGCCAGGATGCGCGGCACGCCTTCCAGGACGCCCTGTTCGATGCACGAGGTGGCGCCGCCGGGCATGGTTTCCTCGGCCGGCTGGAAGATGATCCGGACGGTCCCGCTCAGCGGGGACGCCTCGTGCATGCGCTGCAGGACCAGCGCGATCCCAAGCATGGTGGCAGTGTGGACGTCGTGGCCGCAGGCATGGGTCACGCCGTGGTTCTTCGAGGCGAACTCAAGGCCAGTTTCCTCGATGATGGGCAGGGCATCGATATCCCCGCGCAGTGCGGTGGCGATGGGGCCCTGCCCGACGTCGACCGTCAGGCCCGTGCCCTCGAGGCGGCGCGGCTTGAGCCCGGCTTCCTCGAGCCGTTTCGCCAGCTTGTCGGTGGTGCGGAACTCCTTGAACGAAAGTTCCGGATGCGCATGGAGGTCGCGGCGGAAAGCGATCAGCTCCGGCAGGAGGGGCTCCAGCCACGGCCCCACGAGAGTCGTGGGCTCAGCTTCAGTCGAATAGTTGCGCACGGAATAACTCTATCGAGCGGCCAAAGAATAGCGGCATCGGGTACGGCGCGTTACGGATTGCTGAACATTGCACAGGCCGTGATCCGCTCCCCTCCGCCTACAGGACGTCGGTGTCGCCCTTGGCCTTGATGGCATCCACGGCCTGCTTGACCCGCTGCGAGTGTTCCTTGGTGGTGACCAGCAGGGCGTCCGGGGTGTCAACGATCACGACGTCCTTGATGCCGATCAGGGCGATCACCCGTTTGGTGTCGGAGACCACCACGCCGCTCGCGTTTTCGGTGAAGACGCGTGCGCCCTCGCCCAGGACCGTGACCTCGTCGACTTCCTTGGCGCTGTTGAGCCGGCCCACGGAGGCGAAGTCTCCGACGTCGTCCCAGAGGAACGTTCCGGGCACCACGGCGACGTCGCCGGCGGCGGCGGCGGGCTCGGCGACGGCGTAGTCAATAGCGATCTTGGGCAGCGTGGGCCACACCCGGGCCGTGACGGCGTCGCGCTCCGGAGTGTCCCAGGCCTTGGCGATCTCCTGGAGTCCGGCGAAGAGCTCGGGCTGGTTGGCTTCGAGGTGCTTGAGCATCAGCGAGACCGGGGCCACGAACATGCCCGCGTTCCAGACATATTCGCCGCTGTCGACGTACTCCTGGGCCACTTCCTCGCTGGGCTTCTCCACGAACTCCACCACGGACTGCGCACTGGGCGCGTCCGGGATGTGGAGGTTCGCGCCGGAACGGATGTAGCCGAATCCGGTGGAGGGATGGGTCGGCTTGATGCCGATGGTGACGATCTTCCCCGCGGCCGCGGTGTAGACGGCTTCACGGACGGCGTCCTGGAAGAGATCGTCCGGGCTGATGACCTGGTCCGCGGCGAACGAGCCCATGATGATGTCCGGGTCCCGCTCGTGCAGGATGGCCGCGGCGAGGCCGATCGCAGCACCGGAGTCCTTGGGTTCGCTCTCCAGGACCAAGTCGGCTTCCAGGACCTCAGGCAACTGGCGGCAGACGGCTGCCCTGTGGGCGGAGCCGGTCACCACCAGCACGTGCTTGCCGGCGACGGGCTGGAGGCGGTCATAGGTCGCGCGCAGCAGAGTACTGCCCGAACCGGTGAGGTCGTGAAGGAATTTCGGGGCCGCTGCCCGTGACAGGGGCCAGAGGCGGGTCCCCACCCCGCCCGCCGGAATAACCGCAATAAAACGGTCCAGCGGTGAATCCTGGCTTGTCACTTTGTCTGTAGTCATCACGGCTACTTTAGCCGACGGCGGCCAATTCGGTCCGAATTGGGCCGGGATCAGGCCCTGCCGGCGCCTGCGACCACGGCCAAATGTGGCGTTCGTCTCAAAACAAACGCAAAACCGCGCCGGGGCCTGTCAACAAGGAGTTCCCAAATTGAATAAGCTGTGAGCGAAGCCTAGATTTAGGCTTGAGCTTACGAGTGCTCTCGCAGCAGGCGTTCCCCCCGCGTGGATCCCATGCCAGCGCCGCTGTGTTGCAGGGAGGTTTATTCAGTGCCGACAAAACCAGCTGGCACCTTGTACCGCGGCCGTGAAGGCATGTGGTCCTGGGTTGGACACCGCATTACCGGTGTAGTGATTTTCTTCTTCTTGTTGGTCCACGTGCTGGACACCTCATTGGTGCGTGTGTCCCCCGAGGCCTACACCGCAGTGATTGGTGCCTACAAGAACCCCCTCATGGCCCTGGGTGAAACGGGCCTTGTCGCGGCGATCGTGTTCCACGCCTTCAACGGCCTGCGGATCATCGCCGTCGACTTCTGGAAGAAGGGTGCCAAGTACCAGCGTCAGATGCTCTGGACGGTCCTGGGCCTCTGGGTCGTCGTCATGGTCGGCTTCTCCATCCGCCACCTGTCCCTCGCCCTTGGAGGTCACTAAGCCATGACTGCAACCATTCAGAGTCCACGCAGTGGAAAACCCGGTAGCGGAAAGATCCAGCCCAAGTACCGCCGCACTGGCGGTTCCAAGGGCAACTTCGAGATGCTCGCCTGGCTCTTCATGCGCCTCTCCGGCGTCGTGCTGGTGGTGCTGATCTTCGGCCACCTGACGGTGAACCTGCTGGTCGGCGAGGGCATCCACGCGATCGACTTCGGCTTTGTGGCCGGCAAGTGGGCCGACCCGTTCTGGCAGTTCTGGGACCTGGCCATGCTGTGGCTCGCCATGCTGCACGGCACCAACGGCGTCCGGACGATCATCAATGACTACGCCGAGAAGGACGCAACGCGCCTTTGGCTGAAGATTGTGCTCTATGCGGCCACCACGGTCATCATCATCCTGGGCACCCTGGTCATCTTCACGTTCAATCCGTGCCCCGTGGCCAACGGCGTCCAGCTTCCCGGCGGTTTCTGCCCCGCGCCTTAGGGCGCAGCCGATACGACTCAGCCGTAGCGGCGGAACCGCCGCGGACAGCAGCCCGTCCGGGCATGAATCCGCGGTCCGTCACGGCAACTGATCTTGCCTGCCGAACGCAGGCGCAGATTGCACGAGACTTCACCGGGCAGGCGCGGCCTGCCGGTGGTTTATAGCGAATTTTGAGAGAAAGAGCGTCTGGTATGCAGGTCCATAAGTACGACGTCGTGATCGTCGGTGCCGGTGGCGCCGGGATGCGCGCGGCGATCGAATCAGGTCAGCGCGCCCGAACAGCAGTACTGACCAAGCTCTACCCCACGCGGTCCCACACCGGCGCGGCGCAGGGCGGCATGTGTGCAGCCCTGGCCAACGTCGAGGAAGACAACTGGGAGTGGCACACCTTCGACACCATCAAGGGCGGCGACTACCTGGTTGACCAGGACGCCGCCGAGGTCATGGCGAAGGAAGCGATCGACGCCGTCCTGGACCTGGAAAAGATGGGCCTGCCGTTCAACCGCACGCCCGAGGGCCGCATTGACCAGCGCCGCTTCGGTGGCCACACCCGCGATCACGGCAAGGCACCGGTCCGCCGCGCCTGCTACGCCGCCGACCGCACCGGCCACATGATCCTGCAGACCCTGTACCAGAACTGCGTCAAGCACAACGTCGAGTTCTACAACGAGTACTACGTCCTGGACCTGCTGACCGTCGAAGAGGACGCTGTCCGCGAGGACGGCACGCCGTACAAGCAGAAGCGCGTGGCCGGCGTCGTGTCCTACGACCTCGCCTCCGGCGAGCTGCACGTCTTCCAGGCCAAGTCCGTGGTGTTCGCCTCCGGCGGCGCCGGCAAGGTCTTCAAGACCACCTCCAACGCCCACACTCTGACCGGTGACGGCATGGGCATCGCGTTCCGCCGGGGCATCCCCCTGGAGGACATGGAATTCTTCCAGTTCCACCCGACCGGCCTGGCCGGCCTGGGCATCCTGCTCTCCGAGGCCGCCCGCGGCGAAGGCGCGATCCTGCGCAACTCCGAGGGTGAACGCTTCATGGAGCGCTACGCGCCCACCATCAAGGACCTCGCCCCGCGCGACATCGTGGCCCGCTCCATGGCCAACGAAGTCCGTGAGGGACGAGGCTGCGGCCCGAACAAGGACTACGTCCTCCTGGACCTGACGCACCTTGAGCCTGCACACATCGATGCCAAGCTGCCGGACATCACCGAGTTCGCCCGCACCTACCTGGGTGTGGAGCCGTACACGGAGCCGGTTCCGGTGTTCCCAACGGCCCACTACGCCATGGGCGGCATCCCCACGAACATCAGCGCCGAGGTCCTCCAGGACAACGACACGGTGGTCCCGGGCCTCTACGCCGCCGGCGAGGTCGCCTGCGTCTCCGTCCACGGCTCCAACCGTCTGGGCACCAACTCGCTGCTGGACATCAACGTGTTCGGCAAGCGCGCCGGTATCGCCGCCGCCGAGTATGCCAAAACCGCCGACTTCGTGGAGCTCCCCGTTGACCCGGAGGCCTACACGCTGAACCTGCTGGAGCACGTCCGCACCTCTGACGGCACCGAGAAGGTCGCTGCGATCCGCAAGGAACTGCAGGACACCATGGACGCCAACATGCAGGTGTTCCGCACCGCCGACACGCTGAACCAGGTCCTGAAAGACATTGCCTCCTTCGAGGAGCGGTACCAGCGCATCAGCGTCCAGGACAAGGGCAAGCGCTTCAACCTGGACCTGCTCGAGGCCGTGGAGCTGGGCTTCCTGCTCGAGCTCGCCAAGGTCATGACCGTGGCGGCCCTGCACCGCGAGGAATCCCGCGGCGGCCACTTCCGCGAGGACTTCCCCGAGCGCGACGACGAAAAATTCATGAAGCACTCCATGGCGTACAAGGATGACCACGCCCCGGCGGACGGTTCCGCCGAGGCGATTGCCGGCATCCGGCTTGCCACCAAACCGGTGGTCTTTACGCGCTACGAGCCGATGGTGAGGAAGTACTAAGATGAGCGCTGAACTCGCTGAGCCAGCATCCAAGATCGAACTGCCCGCCGGCGTCGGCGGGGGCGGGGAAATCCCGTCCTTCGACGTCACCCTGCGGGTGCGCCGCTACAACCCCGAGGTCTCCGAGGACGCCACGTGGGATGACTTCAAAGTCACCATGTACGGCACCGACCGTGTCCTGGACGCCCTGCACAAGATCAAGTGGGAGATGGACGGCAGCGTCTCCTTCCGCCGCTCCTGCGCCCACGGCGTCTGCGGCTCCGATGCCATGCGCATCAACGGCCGCAACCGCCTGGCCTGCAAGACCCTGCTGAAGGACCTGGACACGTCCAAGCCCATCACGGTCGAGCCCATCAAGGGCCTGCCGGTGGAGAAGGACCTGATCGTGGACATGGAGCCGTTCTTCCAGTCCTTCCGCGAAGTCATGCCCTTCCTGATCAACCGTGGCCACGAGCCCACCAAGGAACGCCTGCAGTCGGCCGAGGACCGTGAGCGGTTCGATGACACCACCAAGTGCATCCTGTGCGCCGCGTGCACCTCGTCCTGCCCGGTGTTCTGGACCGACGGGCAGTACTTCGGCCCGGCGGCGATCGTCAACGCGCACCGCTTCATTTTCGATTCCCGTGATGACGCCGGCGACATGCGCTTGGAGATCCTCAACGACAAGGAAGGCGTGTGGCGCTGCCGCACCACCTTCAACTGCACCGAAGCATGCCCCCGCGGCATCCAGGTCACGCAGGCAATCGCTGAGGTCAAGCAGGCCATCCTGTCCCGCAAGGTCTAAGGACCGGTTCCACCGGCCCGCATTACCGGCTTCACCTTCAGTAGTTACCGACGACGGCGCCTCTCACCTTTCGGGTGGGGGCGCCGCCGTCGTTTCCGCCCTCAATGATTCGCCCTCACACGAAAGGGGACACTTTGTCCCACTCAGAAAAAGTCTCGTTCCTGGGTTCCACCGGCGAGCGGCTCTCCGGCGTGCTGGACCTGCCGGAGGGCCCGGTCAAGGGCTGGGGTGTGTTCTCGCACGGCTTCACCCTGGGCAAGGACAGCCCCTCGGCGTCGCGGATGTGCAAGGCCCTGGCGGACAACGGCGTGGGCATGCTCCGGTTCGACAACGTGGGGCTCGGAGAGTCGGCGGGAATGTGGTCGGAGGGGTCCTTCAGCCACAAGGTGGCCGACACCGTCAAGGCCGCCGAATTCATGCGGGACTCAGACCGCCGGGTTTCCCTGCTGGTGGGCCACTCGTTTGGCGGCGCGGCCGTCCTGTCCGCCGCGCGGCAGATCCCGGAGCTGAGGGCCGTGGCCACCGTGGGTGCCCCCTTCTCCCCCAAGCACGTGGCACACGTCTTTGACGCGGCCCTGGACCGGATCCTGAGCGAGGGAAGCGCCGAGGTGGACCTCGGCGGCAAGCGGGTGGAGATCCGCCGGCACTTCGTCGAGGACCTCGAGAACGCGGACCTGACGGACTGCATCCGGCAGCTGCACAAGCCGCTCATGGTGCTGCACTCCCCCACCGACAATACGGTCGGGATCGAAAACGCCAGCACCATCTTCCAGACGGCACGCCACCCGCGCAGCTTCGTCTCGCTGGAGGGCAGCGACCATCTCCTGACCGGCAAAGGCCAGGCGGCCCGTGCGGCGAAGATTATTTCGGCGTGGGCCGACCAGTACCTCGACGCCTGAACGCGGCGGCCAGCGGCCTGCGGCGGACCCGCGGCTCTACCGGGGTTTTACCCGGCTGGACGCGCCGGGCACCCCAGCCGGTGGTCGCGGCGGCGGGCCCGGCCTTGAGGTCCTCTTCCCGGATCGCCACCCACGCGGCGCAGATCACGTAGACCTGGCTGACCAGGTTGAACCAGATCAGCAGGCCGATGATGATGGCGAAGGGCGCCAGAATGGGGTTCTTGCCCGCGCTGGCCAGCAGCTGGGTGCTGAAGATCTGCAGGATGGTGGTGCCCACCGCGGCGAGAGTGGTCCCTTCCAGCAGGGAGCGCCGGGCCGGCTTCAGCCCGGCGGCCACCCGGTACATGATCACGGCGGTGCCCCAGCCGAGCAGCAGCGGGACGAGGATCGTGACGGAGGTCGTCAGCGGCCCGGCAACTATCGGTTCGAGGCCCAGCTGCCCGGTAACCCATCCGGCGGCCGTGCCGAAGATCAGCGAGGCGGCGGAGCTGACTATCAGGGCCAGCCCCATCAGCAGCAGCGTGCCGACGTCCTTGAGTATCTGCAGGATCGGATTCATGACCAAAGGGCCGAGCTGCATCATGCTCCGCATACCGTCGCGGATGCCGCTGATCCAGCCCAGGGACGTGAACACCGTCACCACGGCGGCGATCCCGGCGGCCCAACCCAGGCTGGTGGGGTTCAGCAGCGCATAGGGGTCAACCAGCCCCTCGCTGCCGTCGACCTGCAACAGGCCCGGCGCGGCGGCGGCAACACTCCTGATGACCTGGTCCAGCAGGGCCGGGTGGTCGCTGAGCACGAGGCCGGCCAAGGACAAGCCAGTGGCCAACAGGCCCGTGATGGAGAAAAACATCCGGAAGCCGATGCCGGCACTCAACAGCGGGCCACGCTGACGCAGGTAGTGCGAGTATGCGCGCAGGGGCAGCAGCATGTTCAGCCGGGCCAAGAGCCAGTTCATCATCGCGATCAGGGACGCGACCATGCCGCCGCCGGAGCGCCGGGTCCGGCCCCATTCGACCCTCTTGCGGATGACTTCCAGTTTCAGCCCGGCCAGATCGGTGGGGAGCGGCGGCTTATCGGGCGCCTGCGGTGCCGTCCGGGCCTCTGTCGTGGTCAGGTTTGGTCCCAAAATCAAGCTCTTCCCGTAGCTGCCAGATGCCGTTGTCATCGTGCTCGTAAAGTCCCATGCTAGCCACAGGAAACGTGGCCCTGTAATCCTTCAGGACCGTTTCGGCCTCGTCGAGGCTTTCCGGGGCGACATCGTGGGCCACGGTGACGTGCGGGTGGTAACCGAACGGCAGTTCCCGCTCCAGGGGGCCGGACTGCAGCTGGCGGTGCAGGTTCACGCAGTCCCCGAAGCCGTCCTCTACGTTCAGGAAGACCACCGGGGACACCGGCCGGAAAGACCCGGTCCCTGCGATGGTCACAGTGAAGGGCTCCTGCCGCCGTGCCACGTCCCGGACATGGCGCTGGGTCGCGGCCCAGTCTTTCGTCATGGTGGTGGTGACCAGCGTGATGTGGGCCGGGACGACGGCGGCCATGGGATCCCCGAAGGATGCCCGCCAGCGCTGGAGCTCCTCAGCGATGTCCGCCGGGAACCTCAGGATCACACCGATGCTGATGCCTTCGCTGCGCTGTCCGTTCGACGTGGCGGCTTTCGCGGTGACTTTGCTGACGGAGGACATTGACCTAGCGGACTCCCTGGGCGCCGGCATAGGGCAGGAAACCCACCTTGGCGTAGACGTCGCGCAGGGTCACCGAGGCAATCTCCCGGGCCTTGTCCGCGCCGAGGCCCAGCAGCCGGTCCAGCTCCGCGGGATCGTCCAGCAGCTCCTTGGCCCGGTTCCGGATCGGGGTCAGGTGCTCCGTGACCACCTCGGCGAGGTCCGCCTTCAGGTGGCCGTACATCTTTCCCTCATAGGCGGTGACGAGGGCGTCGACGCTTTGCCCGGTGATCGAGGAGTAGATGGTCAGCAGGTTGGACACGCCCGGCTTCGCCTCCCGGTCGAACCGGATCTCGGTCTTCGTGTCGGTCACGGCGGACTTGATCCGCTTGGCCGTGACCTTGGGCTCGTCCAGCAGGTTGATCAGCCCTGCCGGCGACTCCGCAGACTTGGACATCTTGGCGGTGGGGTGCTGCAGATCGTAGATCTTCGCGGATTCCTTCTGGATGAAGGGCTGCGGCACTGTGAACGTGTCGCCGAAGCGGGAGTTGAACCGCTGGGCCAGGTCACGGCTGAGTTCCACGTGCTGGCGCTGGTCCTCGCCGACGGGGACACCGTGCGGCTGGTACAGCAGGATGTCGGCTGCCTGCAGGATGGGGTAGGTGAACAGCCCGACGCTGGCGTGGTCGGAACCCTGTTTGTGCGCCTTGTCCTTGAACTGGGTCATCCGGGACGCCTCGCCGAAGCCGGTGATGCAGTTCAGGACCCACGCCAGCTGGGCGTGCTCGGGCACCTGGGACTGGACGAAGAGCGTGCACTTGTCGACGTCGACGCCGCCGGCAATGTACTGCGCGGCGGTGACCCGGGTGCGGTGCGCCAGCTCGGCAGGATCCTGCGGAACGGTGATCGCGTGCAGGTCCGGGATGAAGAAGACGGCGTCGTACTCGTCCTGCATCCGGACCCAGTTCACGAGGGCGCCGAGGTAGTTGCCAAGGTGCAGGGAGTCGGCGGAGGGCTGCATGCCGGAGAGGATGCGGTGCCGGGCCGCGGTGGCCGCAGAGGCGTCCTTCGCGGTGGCAGTCTGAGCGTCGGGGGCGACGCCGGCCTGGGCCACAGTGGTCGCAGTTGAAGTGGTGGTCATTCGTGGAAGCCTTAAGACTAGAGCCGGTAGTCCACTACCAGCGGGGCGTGGTCGGAGAAGCGTGTGTCCCAGGACGCTGCCCGGTCAACAACGGCTGACACTGCGGCAGCAGCGAGAGCGGGCGTGGCCATGTGGTAATCGATGCGCCAGCCGGTGTCGTTGTCGAAGGCCTGGCCCCGTTGCGACCACCAAGTGTAGGGGCCGTCGACGTTACCCGCCAGGCCCCTGTGAACATCCTTCCAGCCGATTTCCTCGCCGAAGAAGCGGTCAAAATAGGCCCGCTCTTCCGGCAGGAAACCGGCACGTTTGACGTTGCCCTTCCAGTTCCTGATGTCCAGCTCCGTGTGGCCGACGTTGAGGTCGCCCACCACCAGCGCGTGGTCACTGTGCTTGGCGAGTTCGGGCAGCCGCTGGACCATGACGTCGAGGAAACGGAATTTGTCGTCCTGCTTGGGAGTGCCGGCCTCGCCCGAGTGCACGTAGGCGCTCACGACGCTCAGCTGTGAGGCCTGCCCGTCCGCGTCCCGCACGATGTAGTCCGCCTCGACCCAGCGTCCGGCCGTGGCGAAGAAGTCATCGCCGATCCCCACCCGGGTGGCCAGGGGCTCTTCCCGGGAGGCAATGGCAACGCCGGCCCGGCCCTTGGCCTCGGCCTCGGCGTGGAGAATGTACCAGCCCTCGCCGAGCAGTTCCTCGACGATCGCGTCCGGCGCGCGGACCTCCTGGAGGCACAGGATGTCCACCTCGCGCGGCTCAAGCCACTCCGCCATGCCCTTCTTGTAGGCGGCACGGAGGCCGTTGACGTTGACTGACGCGATGCGAAGGTGGTCCTTCTTCAATGCCGAGCTCACCCGATCCACTCTAGTCGATGATGGTTCCGCTGACGGGAGCGTCATCGCCGCCCGGGGATTTGATCATGTCCCGCGCGTTGGTGGCGGTGATCTCGATGGTCTCCAGGGCGCGGCTGATCGTGTCGCGGTCCGCAGCCTCCCCCTTCGCCCGCTCCTGCTCGACCACCCGGACCTGGACCTGGACGATCTTGAAGGAGTGGTCCAGCTTCATGTCGCGGACGCTGTCCGCTGCGCGGCTTTCGCTCACCACGCGGGTTCCGCCGTGGTCCGCGCTGCCCGCAGCCGGCGGCCGGCCCGCTGCGGCGTTGAACGCGTTCTGGGCCTCAGTCAGCCTGGCCCCGGCCTTCTTGGCGGCCTTCTGGATGCTGAACACGACGAAGGAGGCCAGCGCCAGCCAGAAGCCGGCGATGATCGCCACGATCCAGCCCACGACGTCGTTCTGGTTGGCCGCGAAGATCACGGCCACCACGAACGCGATGATGAAGACCAGCAGCCCCGGCCCGCTGATGCGGAACATGGAGAACCGGCCGCGGGCCGTGGTGTCGTTGGACGTGGACGAGGAGCTACCCAGAGATTGCATGAGCCCATTATCGCAAACGGGGCCGGCCGCCCGTTCCGCTTCCACCCCGGGCGAACGCCGCCCCCGCGCCGGGCCTGGGTCAGAACCAGCGTTTAGGTCAGGACCGGCGTTTAGGTCAGGACCAGCATCTAGGTCAGGACCAGGCAGAACGGGTGGCCACTGGGGTCCGTGTAGACCCGGAAGGTTTCCGTACCGGCGTCGAGGCTGGTGGCGCCGAGCCGGAGCACCTCGGCTTCGGCGGCGTCGAGGTCCCCGACGAGCACGTCCACGTGCATCTGCTGCGGGTGCTCGGCGTCGGGCCACTGCGGGCGGACCAGCCGTTCCACCCGCTGGAAGGCGACGGCGGGACGGTCGGCGGCGTCGCCGATCGAAATCCATTCCTCGTCCTCCTGCACCCGGATCATCCCCAGCAGCTCCTGGTAAAAGCCGGCGAGCTTGTCCGGGTCCTCGCAGTCGATGACGAGGGCCTGCCATTTTCCGATCATGGGGTCTCCTTTTTTTGGAAGGACGGCTACTTGAGGAACAGTTTGCGCAGCCGGCTCGTGGTGAGCAGGACGCCGAGGGCAATCATGACGAGGTAGTAGCCGATGTGCACGGCGGTGGCCGGGGTGAACACCCCCACGCTGATCTGGCGCAGCAGTTCCACGCCGTGCCACAGCGGCATGGCCTGGATCAGCCACTGGATGGACTGCGGGTAGACGCTGAGCGGGTAGAACGTGGCACTGAAGAGGAACATGGGCAGCATGACGAAGTTGATCCAGTCCATTTGCTGGAACGTCTTCATGTAGCTCGTGATCCCCATGCCGAAGCTCGCGAAGCCGAAGGCGATCAGCACCGAGGCCGGGATCATCAGGATGGCCCACGGCGTGGTGATGAGGCCCATCAGGCCCATGACGGCCGTGAAGCCGGTCGCGTACATGGCCCCGCGCAGCAGGGCGAGGAAGATTTCGCCCATGGCGACATCCAGCGGCCCCAGCGAGGTGTAGAGCATGCCCTGGTACAGCTTGGCGAAGTTCATCTTGAAGAAGACGTTCCACGTGGAGTCGTAGACGGCGCCGTTCATGGCGGACACGGCCAGCAGCGCGGGCGCGATGTACGCGGCGTAGCTGATTTCCTGCCCGCCCGGGCCCTGGACCGACCCGACAATGGCGCCCAGGCCCACGCCCATGGAGATCAGGTACAGCACGGGTTCGAAGAACCCGGAGACCATGACCATCCAGTTGCTGCTCTTGGTGGCCATGAGCCCGCGGGCGACGACGGCGCGGACGTTGCGGGAGTAGATGGGTCCGAAGCGGCGGCGGCGCGCGGCTTCGGTGACGCTGTGGTCCCCTGTGTTGAAACTTCCGGTCAGGACGCTCATGAGGCCATCCTTTTGGCGAACTGGCGTTTGGTCAGGATCCAGCCGGCAGCCGCCAGGCCCAGCAGGAAGAGGACGTGGACGACGGTGAGCCACGGCTCTTCCACGTACCCGTAGCTGACCACGCGGCCAAGCTCGGTTCCGTGCCAGATCGGTGAGATCCAGCCGATCCAGCGGACTGCGAGCGGGAGCGTGTCCAGCGGGAAGAACGTGCCGGAGAACAGGAACAACGGCATGACGATGAACCGCATGACCATGGCGAACTGGCCCTTGTCGTGCTGGATGGTGGCCGCGTAGGCCATGAGCGGCAGGCCGAAGGACAGACCGGCGAGGGTGGCGATGAGGATCGACACCCAGCCCCAGGCGCCGGGCGAGGCGCCGAAGAGCGCGACGACGGCGAAGTAGATGGCCGACTGCAGCAGGAAGCGCACCGTCACGGCGATGATCTGGCCGCCGGCGATCTGCTCGGGAGTCAGCGGTGAGGCGTGCGGGCCGTAGTAGACGCGCCGCCACTTGAAGCCGTCCATCACGGGGAAGGTGAACTCGTTGGCAGCCGTCATGACGGCGGCCGAGATCAGCAGGGCCGGCGCGATGAACGTCAGGTAGCTGACCCCGCCGAAGACGCCGGCGCCGTTGGCCTCGACCAGGGTGGCCAGGCCAACGCCCATCGCGAACAGGTAGGCCACCGGCTGTCCCACCCCGTACATCACGATGGTCCAGCCGTAGCCCTTCATGACCCGCAGGACCTGTTCGGCGTAGTAGAACGCGCCCCAGCGGCGGGCACGGGCGGCCGAGACTTCCGGCGAGTGCGCGCGCAGGGCCGTCCCCGCCGCCGCGGCGCCCGCCGTCGTTCCCGCTGCCTGAATTGGCTTAGTCAGCTGCTCTTTCTTAGTCAACGAGGCTCCTGCCGGTCAGGCGCAGGAAGACGTCTTCGAGTGAGGAGCGGCGGACCAGTGAGGTGACCGGACGCAGGCCGCGGGCGGTGACCTGCTCCAGGGCGGCCTCGCCGTCGTGGGCGTAGATGAGCACCCGGTCCGGCAGGGTTTCCACGCGTTCGCCGATGCCGCCGAGCTCCGCGCCGACGCTCGCGTTGCGCTCCGAGCCGAAGCGCAGTTCCAGGACCTCGCGGGTGGAGTATTCGCGGATCAGGCTGGCCGGCGATCCCTCGGCCATGATCCTGCCCTTGTCCACCACAATCAGCCGGTCGCACAGCTGCTCGGCCTCGTCCATGTAGTGCGTGGTGAGGATCAGGGTAACGCCCTGTTCCTTGAGCCGGAACAGCCGGTCCCAGAGGATGTGCCGGGCCTGCGGGTCAAGGCCGGTCGTCGGCTCGTCCAGCAGCAGGATCCGGGGCTCGTTGATGAGCGAGCGGGCGATTGTCAGGCGCCGCTTCATGCCGCCGGAGAGGGCATCGACCTTGGAGTTGGCCTTGTCGGTGAGCTGGGCGAATTCCAGCAGCTCATCGGCCTTGGGCTTGAGGTAGCTCATGGGCAGGCCGAAATAGCGGCCGTAGACCAGCAGGTTGTCCCGGACTTTCAGTTCCTCATCCAGGTTGTCCTGCTGCGGCACGACGCCCAGGTGGGCGCGGACCTCCGGCCCGTGCTGTTCGGGGTCCAGGCCCATGATATTCAGGCTGCCGGAGGTGCGCTGCGAGACCCCGCCGATCATCTTCATCGTGGTGGACTTGCCGGCGCCGTTGGGGCCCAGCAGGCCGAACGCTTCCCCGGCGGGAACGCGGAAGGAAATGCCGTCGACGGCGGTGACGTCGCCGTAACGTTTGGTCAGGTTCTCGGCGGTGATGACGTATGGGAGAGCGGCGTCGGAGGGGCTGCTCGCGCGTGATTCTTTAGAGGCAAGTTCGGACACCCGCACTACGGTAGTGGATCCCCGCAAACTATGAAAGAGTCTTTTCATAAAAACTCCTGACGTATCCGTTCCGTTATGCCGGCAGGCGTTAGAACGTGCGGAATCCTGCGGTGGTTGGGCCCGCCGAAAGCCGGCCCAACCACCGCGGGAGCCTTAGGCGGGCCCCGGGCGGCGTTCCTCTGCTCAGCGGTTTTTCTCTGCCCATTGGCGTTCCGCGGTTTCCACCACATTGGCGAGCAGCATGGCGCGGGTCATGGGCCCCACTCCCCCGGGGTTCGGCGAGAGCCAGGCGGCGACGTCGGCCGCAGCGGGGTCCACGTCGCCGGTGACCACTGCCTTGCCGCTGCCGTCATCGACCCGGCTGACACCGACGTCGAGCACGATCGCCCCGGGCTTGAGGTCCCCGGCCTTGATCATGTGAGGCTGCCCGGCGGCGGCAATCACGACGTCGGCCTGCCGCAGTTCTGCCGGCAGGTCCACCGTTCCGGTGTGGGCCAGGATGACCGTGGCATTGACGTCCTTGCGGGTCAGCAGCAGACCCACGGGACGGCCGATGGTGACGCCGCGGCCCACCACGAGGACGCGTTTGCCGTTCAGGTCGATCCCGTGCCGGGTCAGCAGCTCCACGCAGCCCTTGGGCGTGCACGGCAGCGGGGACTTCATGGGTCCGCTGACGTTGGCCACGAGCCGGCCCAGGTTCATCGGGTGCAGGCCGTCGGCGTCCTTCTCGGGATCCATGGCCTCCAGGATGACGTCCTGGTCGATGTGTTTGGGCAGGGGCAGCTGGACGATGTAGCCGGTGCATTCCGGGTTCTCGTTGAGCTCGCGGACCACGGCCAGGAGTTCGTCCTGGCTGGTCTCTTCCGGCAGGTCGCGGCGGATGGAGGTAATGCCCACCTCGGCGCAGTCCTTGTGCTTGCCGCCGACGTACCAGGTGCTGCCGGGATCGGAGCCCACCAGGATGGTGCCCAGCCCGGGCGTGATGCCCTGGGCCTTGAGCACGGCCACGCGCTCGGTCAGCTCGGCCTTGATGACGGCGGCGGTGGCCTTGCCGTCAAGGATCCGTGCAGTTTCAGCCGTTTTTGCGGTGTGCGAAGAAGTCATGGCCTACCACTGCTCGTGCTGCGGGTACAGCGGGAAATCGGCGGCGAGCTTGTCCACGCGGGCCTGCAGGGGTTCGATCTCCGTGGCAGCTCCGGACTTCAGCGCAGTGGCGATGATGTCCGCCACCTCGGTGAATTCCTCGGCGCCGAAGCCGCGGGTGGCCAGGGCCGGTGTGCCGATGCGCAGGCCGGAGGTGACCATCGGCGGGCGGGGGTCGAACGGCACGGCGTTGCGGTTGACGGTGATGCCGATCGAGTGCAGGAGGTCCTCGGCCTGCTGGCCGTCCAGCTGGGAGTTGCGCAGGTCCACCAGGACCAGGTGTACGTCGGTGCCGCCGGTCAGGACCGAGACGCCCGCACCGGCGACGTCGGCCTGGCCGAGGCGCTCGGCGATGATCTTGGCGCCTTCGAGCACGCGTTCCTGGCGCTCCTTGAATTCCTCGGTGCCGGCGATCTTGAAGGCCACGGCCTTCGCCGCGATCACGTGCATGAGCGGGCCGCCCTGCTGGCCGGGGAACACGGCGGAGTTAAGCTTCTTGGCCCACTCCTGCTTCGCCAGGATCACGCCGGAGCGCGGACCGGACAGCGTCTTGTGCACGGTGGAGGTCACGACGTCGGAGTACGGCACCGGGCTCGGGTGCAGTCCGGCGGCGACGAGGCCGGCGAAGTGCGCCATGTCGGTCCAGAGCAGGGCGCCGACCTCGTCGGCGATCGAACGGAAGGCCGCGAAATCGAGGTGCCGCGGGTAGGCGGACCAGCCGGCGATGATCACCTGGGGCTTTTCGGCGATGGCCTGCTCGCGCAGCTTGTCCATGTCGATCCGGAAGTCATCTTCCTCGACCTGGTAGGCGGCGACGTTGTAGAGCTTTCCGGAGAAGTTCAGCTTCATGCCGTGGGTGAGGTGCCCGCCGTGGGCCAGGGACAGGCCCAGGATCTTGTCGCCCGGGGTGATCATGGCGGCGAGCGCGGCGGCGTTGGCCTGCGCGCCGGAGTGCGGCTGCACGTTGGCGTATTCGGCGCCGAACAGTTCCTTGACGCGGTCGATCGCGAGCTGCTCGGCGACGTCGACGTATTCACATCCGCCGTAGTAGCGGCGTCCCGGGTAGCCCTCGGCGTACTTGTTGGTCAGGACGGAGCCCTGGGCTTCCATCACGGCGCGCGGGGCGAAGTTCTCGGAAGCGATCATTTCCAGGGTGCCGCGCTGGCGGCCAAGCTCCTGGGCAAGGACGGCGGCGATTTCAGGGTCGAGTTCGGCCAGCGGCTGGTTGCTCACGGCGGCTGAGGTGGCGGTGGTAGTAGTCACGAGGAACTCCTGGTTGGCAACGGGTACGGCTATTGGTCAGGCTACCGGCTGGCCCGTTGCGCCGCCCCTTGATTACGGGCCCCTTGACAGCGGGCCGCGACAGCGGCGGCCGGCACCCCGCGCGGGCACCAGCAACGGTGCGGCAGCGGTGATGCTGCCGACCGGTAAGACATGACCCTCGGCCCAGGCGTACGATCCGTGGTCTTCGTGAGTGCCGCTCCCTGATGGTTAGCCATCCAACGCCAGTTGCGACGGGTTAACACTACCAAAACCCTTTCAAAACTGCCCTTGAAGCGCAGGTAGGCTGTTCCTCGTGACTGATGAGAACCTGACTGCCTCCTACATCCTGACTCTTTCCTGCCCTGACCGGCCTGGCATCGTGCACGCCGTCGCCGGGGCCCTCCTGGTGGCGGGCTGCAATATTACAGATTCCCAGCAGTACGGGAGCCAGGGCACGGGCACCTTTTTCATGCGGGTCGAGGCGACGACGGCGGCGGCCCAGGCGGAGCTGCAGGCGGCGCTGGAACCTGTGGCGCAGGCCTTCGGGATGCAGTGGAGCCTCAACCCGGCCGGGCGGAGGGTCCGCACCCTGCTGATGGCCAGCACGTCCGCCCACTGCCTCAACGACTTGCTGTTCCTGCAGCGCTCCGGAACCCTGCCGATCGACATTCCGGCCATCGTGTCCAACCACCGCGACCTCGAGGGTTTGGCGGAGTTCTACGGCATCCCGTTCCACCACATCCCGGTCACCCCGGACACCAAGATCCAGGCCGAGGACGCCCTCCGGGTCCTGATGAAGGAACACGACATCGAGCTCACAGTCCTGGCCCGGTACATGCAGATCATCTCGGACGAGCTCTGCACCGAACTGACGGGCAAGGCCATCAACATCCACCACTCGTTCCTGCCCTCCTTCAAGGGTGCCAAGCCCTACCACCAGGCGCATGCCCGCGGCGTGAAGCTCATCGGCGCCACGGCGCACTACGTCACGGCGGCCCTGGATGAGGGGCCCATCATCGAGCAGGAAGTCATCCGCGTGGACCACCGGCGCACCGCGGAGCAGTTCGTCCAGATGGGCCGCGACGTGGAGGGCCGGACCCTCGCCCAGGCCGTGCAGTGGCATGCCGAGCACCGCGTCCTGCTCGACGGCAACCGGACGGTTGTCTTTAACTAGAAGCGGTCATTAACTGGTGCTATGGAATCCTCCCGCAGGGACCGGCTCGAATCGTTTGTGGCGCTGTTGAAGAACGAGGGCCGGCACGGCGTGCTGGGCCTGGATTGCGGCCCGGGCGCCGACGGGCTGCACTTTGTGCAGTCCGGCATCCATTTCACCGGTGTCGACCAGTCCGAGGAGAACATCCACATCGCCCGATCCCACGGGCTGGAAGCCTCCGTGGCCGGACCGGTCTCCCTGCCGTTCGCCGATGCCGCGTTTGCCTCAGTGTGGGCGGTGGACGCCCTGGCAGGCCTGCCTGCGGAACAGTGGGACGACGTCGTCCGCGAACTCGGGCGGGTGGCGGAACCGGGCGCGCCGATCGCCGTCGTACTCCCCGCACCCGAACCGCGCAGCTCAGGCGACCCGCACACCTCGGCCGACCCGCGCGGCGAGAGCGAGTGGCGTGGCGAGAGCGAGTGGGGCGGCGAGGGCTTCACGGTGCTCCGCTCCCCCGCCTGACACTCCTTTTCCCGTTGAGCTATCACTTGTGGTGGTTAAACCGCGCCCATGGCAACCAGAACTGATAGCTCAACGGGGCGTGGGGCGTGTCCTAGGCTGGAGGCATGGCTCCCCTCTACGCATTCGCCGGTACCACTCCGGCCGTCCATGACTCCGCCTTCGTCGCGCCCACGGCGTCCGTGATCGGCAACGCCACCCTGGCCGAGAACTCGAGCGCCTTCTACGGTGTCAGCGTCCGCGCCGATACCGCCGCCATCACCGTCGGCGCCGGCAGCAACCTGCAGGACAACGTGGTGCTGCACGCCGACCCCGGCTTCCCCTGCACCGTCGGTGCGCGGGTCAGCGTCGGCCACAGCGCCGTGGTCCACGGCTGCACCGTTGAGGACGACTGCCTGATCGGCATGAGCGCCACCATCCTCAACGGGGCCGTGATCGGCGCCGGGTCCCTCATCGCCGCCGGTGCCGTGGTGCTGGAGGGCACCGTCATCCCGCCCCGCTCGCTGGTGGCCGGCGTTCCGGCCAAGGTCCGGCGCGAGCTCAGCGACGAGGAGTTCGCCGGTGTCCAGCACAACGCCGCCCACTATCAGGAACTGGCACGCGCGCACCGCGAACTTCACAGCGCCTGAGGAGCAGTGCGCCGGGGCCGGCGCCGCTCAGTCCAGGGCGATCGGCCCGAGCTCGGAGAGCAGCTCGCCCGGTCCGGGATTCCCGGCCGGGGTGGAGCCACCGAGGTGGTTGACCACGCCCCAGACGGCGTTGAGCCCGGTGGTGACGGCTCCCTCGGCCCAGCCGGCGGTGAAGGAGACGTCGTCGCCGGCGAGGAAGATCCCGCGCTGTTCGGCCGGCAGCCCGTCCTGTTTGAAGTGCGTGAAGAGCCGCTGCTGGTAGCGGTAGTGTCCCGGCAGGTTGGCTTTGAAGGCGCCCATGAAGTTGGGGTCGGCCTCCCAGGAGACCGTGATCGGCTGGCCCACGATGTGGCTGGCGATGTCCACCCCGGGGTAGATCTGCTGCAACGAGTGCAACATGAGCTCCGCCCGTTCCTCCGCGGTGAGCGAGAGCCACTTCAGCGCGTCGTCGTTCCAGGTGTAGGACAGCAGGATCACGGCCGGCTGGTCCGGGCCGTTGTCCAGCAGGTAGGTGGCACGGTTCAACCGGTCGGTCAGCGTCATGGACAGGACCTCGCGGCCGGTGGCCGGGTCGATGTCCTTCCAGAACGGCCGGTCCACCATGACGAAGGTCTTGGAGGACTGCATGTAGTGGGAGCGCTCGATCGCCGTCCACAGTTCGGCAGGGAACAGGGCCTCGTCCGTGTGGATCCTGGTCGAGAGCAGCCATGACTGGCAGGTGGTCACCACCGCCGGGTAGGCGGATTCGCGACCCCAGCGTTCCCGGATCCGGAAGTCGCCGCCGCCGTCGCGGGCGATGCGGTCCACGGCGCCGCGCGGCGCGCCTGCGTGCAGCGAGGCCAGCGAGGTGCCGTCCGGCCAGTGGGCCATACCCGACGGCGCGTGCTCCCACAGTGCCTCGGGGAGCCGCTGCGCGCCGCCGTCGATGAGCCGGTGCCGGTCATCGGCGTCGGTGTAGACCACGCGAAGGATTTCGAGGATCGAGTTGGGGAAGTCGGTGTCCCAGCCGCCGGTGCCGAATCCCACCTGCCCGAAGGCCTCGCGGTGGGCGAATCCGGCTTCCTTGAAGGAGTCGCTGCCGGCGATGAAGCCGTAGAACGTCTGCTCGTCCAGCTGCGGGAGCAGCGCGTTCCAGAGGTCCTTGATCCGGGCTGTGTCCCGGGCGCGGATGGCGTCCTGCATCTCGGCGAACGCGGCGCCGTCGTTCACGGCAGCCTTCCACGCGTCCGCCACCTCACGGAAGAACGGCGGCAGGTCCGCGGCGGTCTCGGCATAGTATTTCTGGCCCGCGAGCTCGATCACCGTGCTGGAGGTCGCCGGCGCCAGCGGATTGGGGAAGGCCCGGGTCTGCAGCCCGAGCAGGTCCACGTAGTGGTAGAAGGCCTTGCCGGATTCCGGGAAACGCATTCCGCCGAGGTCCGCCACGATCCCCGGCGCGGACGGGAAACTGGCGGTCCGCAGCCGGCCGCCGATCCTGTCGGCCTCGTAGACAACCGGCCGCAGGCCCAGCTTCATGAGCTCGTACGCGGTCACCAGTCCGGACAGTCCGGCACCGACGACGGCGACCTCCGTCCCGTACAGCTCGGGCGGCACCGATCCCAGGCCCTCCGGGTGGGCGAGGTAGTGGTCGTAGCTGAACGGGAAGTCCGGATTCAGCATGGTGATGGGCGCCGCGCCCGCTTCAGCAGCGGCCCCAGCAGCGGACCGGGGAGCCGGAAGTTCGGTGGCGATGGTCATGAGATCTCTGCCTTCATTTCCTGGTGTGTGGTGGTGTTGTCAGGGTGGCGGCTAGATAGGTCAAGGTAGTCCTCGTGGCTCAGCGCAGCCACCCTGGAGTTCTTCCGGCCGTAGCCGAAATAGGCGGCACAGCCAACGAGCATCCAGGCCCCGAACACCGCCCAGGTCTCGGCGCCGAGGTTGGCCATGAGGTAAGCGCACATGAGGGCGCCGAGAACCGGTGTCAGCGGAAAGAGCGGGACGCGGAAGCTGCGAGTGAGTTCGGGCCGGGTCCGCCGCAGGTAGATGACAGCCACGTTGACCAGGGCGAAGGCGAACAGGGTACCGATGCTGGTCGCGTCCGCGAGGGCACCGAGCGGCACCAGGCCGGCGGTCAGTGCGACGGCGGTGCCCACGATCAGGGTTCCGGCAGCCGGCGTGCCGGTCCGGGCCGAGATCCGGCCGAAGACCTTGGGCACCAGGCCGTCGCGCGACATCGAAAGCAGGATCCGGGTCTGCCCGTACAGCACGGTCAGCACGATGCTGGCGATGGCGAGCACGGCGCCGACGGCGAACACCACGCCAACCCACGGCTGGCCGGTGATTTCCTCAAGGATCTTCACCAGGGCCGCCTCGGTGCCGTCGAACCAGCCCCAGGGGCGCGCGCCGATGGCGGCGACGGCCACAAGCACATAGATGCTGGTGACGATCAGCATGGAGAGCAGGATGGCCCGCGGGAGGTCGCGCTTGGGATTCCGGGCCTCCTCGCCGGCCGTGGAGGCGGCATCGAAGCCGATGTAGGAGAAGAAGACCCGGGAGGCTGCGGCGGAGACGCCGGCGGCGCCCATCGGCATGAGGGGTTCGAAGTGTCCGCCGTTGAAGGCGGTGAAGGCCACGGCGCAGAAGAACAGCAGGATGCCGACCTTGACCAGGACGATCGCCGTGTTGATCCAGGCGCTCTCCTTGGCGCCGCGGACCAACAGCACGGTGGCCAGGGCGACAATCACGATTGCGGGCACGTTCAGCACGCCGCCGGCTCCCGGCGGTTGCGAGATGGCGTCCGGGAGTTCCAGGCCGAAGACCGCCAGGGCCTCGTTGACATACTGGCCCGCACCAACCGCGACGGCGGCCACGGAGACGGCGTATTCGAGCACCAGGCACCAGCCGCAGATCCAGGCCATGCCCTCGCCCATGGTGGCATAGGTGTAGGAGTAGCTGGAACCGGCGGCAGGGACCAGGCCGGCCATCTCCGCGTAGGACACGGCGGAGAGCAGGGCGGCGAAGCCGGCGATGGCGAAGGAGATCCAGATGGCCGGGCCGGCGAGCGGCACCGACTGGCCCAGGATGACCAGGATGCCGGTGCCCAGGGTGGCGCCGACGCTGATCATGGTCAGCTGCAGGACACCGAAGCTGCGGACCAGCCGCGTGCCGCCGTGTCCGGTCTCGGCCTCGCGGACCAGCTGTCCGATCGGCTTGCGGCGCAGGAGCTGGGCGGTGAGCCCGGGACGGCCGGCTTCCGCCGGCGGGCGTTCGCCGATCAGAGTTGGCACAGTCATCATTGACGTCCTTATCTTCAGTAGTGGTCGGTTTCCCGAACCAACCCTAGGCGTGTGAGCCACCTCTCAAGGTTGTGCAAAACGACCTGTAGTCTTCACTCATGAGACTTAATGCACTTGGACTCCGCCGGCCGGGCGGCCGGCACGGGGGCCGCGGCCGTGGCTGCTGAGGACCCGGAGCGGCTCGGCTTCGTCACTCTGGCGCAGTTCCTGGGCCAGTTGCCGGCACTGGCCGTCGTGCACGACGGCGGCAACGGCCAGGAGCGCCTGCGCTGGGTGGAGCCCAGCGAACTGGAAGATCCCACCCCCTACCTGCTCGACGGCGAGTTCCTGCTCACGGCCGGCCTGCCGTTCGTGGGCGGGGGCGGCAGCGAGGAGGCGGTGGACGCTTACGTGCGGCGCCTGGTCCAGGCCCGCGTGGGCGCCCTGGGCTTTGGCCTGGAACCGTACTTCAACGCCGTGCCCGATGCCGTGGTGCGGGCCTGCCGGCAGCACAACCTGACCCTGGTCGCCATCCCGGAGAGCCTCCCGTTCGCCGCGCTGGGACTGGAATTCTCCCGGCTCCTGGAGTCGGACAACGCCAAGACCTTCCGCCAGTTGGCCGACACCAGCCGGCAGCTCATGCGCGCGGTCTTGTCCGCGCGCCCCGAGCACGAACTCCTCGCGGCCCTGGTCCAGCGCGTCCCGGTTTGGGCCGTGCTGGTCGGCGCCGACGGGCGGGTGCGCGCCCGCGGTTCGGGCCCCTCCCCCGGTCCGCGGGCCGCCGGCGCCGCTGCCGGCACCGTGCCGGGAGTTGACTCCGCCGACCTGCAGCCGCTGCTGGCCAGGCTGCTCGCCGGCAGCGGTCCGCGGGTCGAGATGGATTCGTTCGACGCCGCGGGCTCGTCCCTCGTCTTCGGGTATCCGCTGCGCAGCACCCGGGACGCCAACCTCGGCGCGCTCATCCTCGGCACGGACGCCCCGCTGACCCCGGCCCAGAACAGCGTTGTCTCCACCGCGGTCGGGCTGCTGGAACTGCTGGTCCGCCAGCGCATCAGCGGCTCCCTGGCCCCGAGCCAGCTGGCCACGGCGCTGCTGCTGCACCCGGAGAGCGTGGCCTCGGGATCCGCACGGCATGTCAACGGGTTCAAGGACCTGCTGGCCCAAAGCATCTCCTCCACCCGGTCCGGCCAGCTGCGGGTCGTGCAGGGTCTCCGGATTGACGCCGCCCCGGACAGCTCCCGGACCCCGGGCGGACCGGGTGAGGCTCCGGTGCGGGCGTTGCTGGAGTGGCGGCGGCTGTTCGACACAAAGCTCGTGGAGCTCACCGAGTACGGCTTTGCCGCCATTACCCGGTTAAAGGTCGACGACGCCCTGCTCGCCGAAGTGGAGCGGCTCGGCTGGCGCCTGGTGATCGGCAGCGGCACCGATTTCGCGAACCTGCCGGAGGCTTACCGGCACGCCGCTTCACTGCGCAACCGCGTTCTCACGAGCCGCCGGAGCGTCCGGGCGGATGACGTGACGTGGTCGGTGGCCGGCCTGCTGGGACCGGCTGCCGGCACCCTGCTGGCGGGCCATCTGCTGGCGCCCCTGCTCGCCCTCGAGCCGGAGCGCCGCGACAGCCTGCTCGGCATCCTGCGGGCCTGGCTGGGCGAAAACGGAAGCTGGGACGCCACGGCAAAGGCCACGGGACTGCATCGAAACAGCGTCCGCCGGCAGATCGGCATCATCGCTGAGCTGCTGGGCTTAGACCTCAACCAGGCCCAGGCGCGCGCGGAACTCTGGATCGCCCTGCAGTACCAGGCCGAGCCTGAGCCGCCCACCCCGGCCACCGCAGGTCAGGCGTCCAGTGCACCGGCCAGCGCAGGTCAGGCGTCGGCTGCCGGTCAGACTCCCCAGGAGCGGTAGACCTCCGGGCGGCGGTCGCGCAGGTAGTCCACGGCGTCCTCGATGCCGTCTGCCGCGGCACGGCCGGTCTCACCCAGCTCGGCAAACAACAGTTCCGGCCCGGCCCCGGCCGCGGCCAGGACCGAGCCGTCCGGGCCCGCGACGATGCTGCCGCCGCGGAAGTCGCTGTCATCCTCCGAACCCGTGTGATTGGCGTAGGCGACCGTCAGCTGGTTCTCCAGGGCGCGGGCCCGGATCAGCACCTGCGGCACGACGTCGAATCCGCCGGCGAGTGCCGTCGGCACCAGCAGCAGGTCCGCGCCGCGCAGGGCGGCCGCCCGCGCCGACTCGGGAAACTCGATGTCGTAGCAGATGACCAGCGCCGTTTTGTGCCCGTGGAAATCCACGACGCCGGGGGAAGCCGCGGCGGGTGTGAACGCCGCCCGCTCGTCCGGGCCGAACAGGTGCACCTTGTCGTAACTGAGCAGCTCCTCGCCCGCCTCGTCGACCAGGGTGGCGGAAATGTGCCACCCGCCGGCCGGCGTCAGCGTGGGCAGGCTGTAGACCAGGGCGATGTTGTTGCGCCGCGCGATGCCGGCCAGGGCTTCCCGGAGCGCGGGCAACCTGCCGGGATCGAACGCCTCCCGCAGCCGCCGCGGCGCGTAGCCCACGGGGAAGAGCTCCGGGGTCACCAGCAGCTGCGCGCCCGCGGCGGACGCATTGCGCGCCGCGGCCTCCACCGCGGCGCAGTTCGCCTCGATGTCCAGCACGGCGGAGTTCGCCTGCATCAGGGCCAGCAGCACCATTACCACCTCACGTTTCCGGACGCCTCCGCGGGTCGCGGCGGGTTCTCCCGACCAGAGTAGCCGTGGCCCGGAACGCGGGGTGTGGTGCAATTCCACCCGGCCAGCGTGCCGGCGGGGCAGAACGTCCTTGCCGCGGAGACGGCGGGTGCTGACCGCCCTCTCCCCGACATTCGACCGGCGCGGCCGTTATCGTTGCGTTAACTTCTTGACTACAAGGCGCGAATGCGTCACGCTTCATAGCATGCCCTCACCAACGCGCTCAACGAGGAGCCGAACCAAGAACCCCGGATCGCAGTCCGCCCT
Organism: Arthrobacter sp. 10T425; assembly: GCF_056393985.1. Classification (NCBI taxonomy): domain Bacteria; kingdom Bacillati; phylum Actinomycetota; class Actinomycetes; order Micrococcales; family Micrococcaceae; genus Arthrobacter; species Arthrobacter sp. 10T425. The sequence goes on from NZ_JBFTGZ010000007.1 coordinate 183,617, forward strand.
CCGGCATTTGAACCAGCAGCGGATCATCGAATGCCTCCTCGCGGGCCCATCCACGCAGGCGGAACTGGCCCGCCAGACCGGGCTTTCGACAGCCACGGTCTCGAACATCGTCAAAATCATGCAGGACGCCGGGCTGGCCTCGACTGAACCGATCACCAGTTCCGGGCGGCGCGCTCTGAACGTCCGGCTCAACAGCAACGGAGCCGTCGCCGTCGGAATCGACTTCGGCCGGCGCCACCTGCGCGTCGTGCTGGCCTCGCTGAGTTACCACGTGATCGCCGAAGAGTCGGTCCTGCTGCCCCTGGGCCATCACGCTGAGGAAGGCATCCAGGCCGCCGTCGGCGTGCTGGACCGGCTGCTCACGGACAGCGGTGTGGAACGCAGCGCCCTGGTGGGTGCCGGCGTCGGAATTCCCGGCCCGATCGACCGCCGCACAGGCACCGTGGCGCAAGGCGCGATCCTGCCCGAATGGGTGGGCATCAACATCCTCAAACGCCTAGAAGAAGCGCTGGAACTCCCCGTCTTTGTGGACAACGACGCCAACCTGGGCGCCCTCTCCGAGGTCACCTGGGGGCCGCACAGCGGCATCAGCAACCTGATGTTCCTCAAGATCGGCTCGGGCATCGGCGCGGGGCTGATCCTCAACGGCGCCCCGTACTACGGCAACGTGGGCATCACCGGCGAAATCGGCCATGCCACCATCCACGAGCACGGGCTGATCTGCCGCTGCGGGAACCGCGGCTGCCTGGAAACCATCGCCTCCACCACCACCATGATCGAGCTCCTGAGCCGCGGCGAGGACCGGCCGCTCTCGCCTGGGGACATCGTTCGCAAGGCCCTGGAGAAGGACTCCGCCACGCTCCGTGTCGTGGACGACGCCGGGCTCGCCGTCGGGCGCGCGCTGGGCAACGTGGCGAACCTGATCAACCCCGAGGTCATTGTGGTCGGCGGCCCGCTGGCGGGCCTTGGCCAGCTGCTGCTGGACCCGATCCGGCGCGGCCTGATCCGCCACGCGGTGCCGGTCATAGGCGAGACAACCACCCTCACGATGTCGTCCCTGGGCGACCGGGCCGAGGCCCTCGGGGCCACGGCTTTGGTCTTCCAGCACGCCGGAATCCGGCGAAACTAACCATTTCGTTATGTGGCTGTTGCGTTAAAGACTTGACGACAAGGGCTGTGATCCAGTTTACTTTTCCATCAGACGGCCCTGCGGTTTGCAGGGGCGGACAACGAAGTCATGCATTGGAGGCGTAAGGGCAGATGACGTCCCTCAACACGCACAGTGATCCGCTAATCCTCGAGATGCGATCCATCACCAAGGAGTTCCCCGGCGTTAAAGCTTTGGCCGATGTGAGCCTGCGGGTGAAGGCCGGCGAGATCCACGCCATCTGCGGTGAGAACGGCGCCGGGAAATCGACCCTGATGAAGGTGCTCTCAGGCGTGTACCCCTACGGCACGTACACCGGGGACATCGTTTACCAGAACGAAGTCCAGGAGTTCAAGGACATCAGGGCCAGCGAGCACGCCGGCATCGTGATCATCCACCAGGAACTCGCGCTTATCCCCGAACTGTCGATCATGGAGAACATCTTCCTCGGCAACGAGCCCACCAAGCGCGGCGTGATCGACTGGGCCGAGGCCCGGACCCGGTCCACCGAACTGCTGGCCCGCGTGGGGCTGCGCGAGGACCCGGACACCCCCATCAAGGAGATCGGCGTCGGCAAGCAGCAGCTGGTCGAGATCGCCAAAGCCCTGAACAAGTCGGTCAAGCTCCTGATCCTGGACGAGCCCACGGCGGCGCTGAACGAGTCCGACTCCCAGCACCTGCTGGACCTCATGCTGGGCCTCAAGGGCCGCGGAATCACCTCGATCATCATTTCGCACAAGCTCAACGAGATCGAACAGATCGCCGATGAGATCACGATCATCCGCGACGGCAAGTCGATCGAGACCCTGAACGTCAAGGCCGACGGCGTCGACGAGGACCGCATCATCAAGGGCATGGTTGGCCGGACCCTGGAATCCCGGTTCCCGGACCACGAGCCGAAGATCGGCGATGTCCTCTTCGAGGTGAAGAACTGGAACGTCGGGCACCCGCAGATCCAGGACCGCCTGGTCTGCAAGAACTCCAGCTTTTTCGTCCGCCGCGGCGAGATCGTCGGGTTCGCGGGCCTGATGGGCGCCGGACGCACCGAACTGGCCCGGTCCGTGTTCGGGCGCTCGTACGGCCGCTTCATCTCGGGCCATGTCTACAAAGAAGGCAAGGAACTGCAGCTCAAGAGCGTCCGCCAGGCGATCGACGCCGGACTCGGCTACGTCACCGAGGACCGCAAGTCCCTGGGCCTGAACCTGCTGGACGACATCAAGGCCACCACGGTCTCGGCAAACCTGCGCAAGATCAGCAAGAACTTCGTGGTGGACGCCAACAAGGAATACGCCGTCGCGGAGGAATACCGGAAGTCGCTGCGGACCAAGACGCCCTCCGTGGAGGAAGGCGTCGCAAAGCTCTCCGGCGGCAACCAGCAGAAGGTCGTGCTGGCGAAGTGGATGTTCACCGACCCGGACGTGCTGATCCTGGACGAACCCACCCGCGGGATCGATGTCGGGGCCAAGTACGAGATCTACGGCATCATCCAGAAGCTGGCCAACGAGGGCAAGGCCGTGATCGTCATTTCCTCGGAGCTGCCCGAGCTGTTGGGCCTCTCGGACCGGATCTACACGATTTTCGAAGGCGCCATCACCGGCGTCCTGAACAAGGACGAAGCCAGCCAGGAAAGCCTCATGAAACTCATGACGTCCGCCCGCAAGACCGCTTGACCCTTTGGGACAAACCAGAACAATCCGAACACCCCGGACACAAGGACTGAAACAATGAACGCGCTCAAGAAGCTCTTTGGCGGCAACACCCGCCAATTCGGCATGATCTTCGCCCTGGTTGCGCTGATCGTGTTCTTCGAGATTTTCACGGAGGGCCGCACGCTCACATCGGGCAACGTCATCAACCTCTTCAACGGCAACTCCTACATCCTGATCCTCGCCATCGGCATGGTGCTGGTCATCATCGCCGGGCACATCGACCTCTCGGTCGGTTCCGTCGCGGCCTTCGTGGGTGTCTGCGTGTCACTCTTCATCCGCGACTGGGGGCTGCCCTGGTACATCGGCGTCCTGATGGGGCTCGGGCTCGGCGCCCTGATCGGAATGTGGCAGGGATTCTGGGTGGCCTATGTCGGCATCCCCGCGTTCATCGTGACGCTGTCCGGCATGCTGATCTTCCGCGGCGCCAACCAGTTGGTCGGTAAGTCGAACACCATCCCGGTTCCCACGGATTTCCAGTACATCGGCTCCGGCTACCTGCCCGAGTTTGGACCGAATACCGGCTACAACAACCCCACCATGCTCATTGGCCTGCTCGGCGTCGCGTTCGTGATCTTCAGCGAGATCCGCTCCCGCCGCAACGCCAAGGCCCTCGGTGCCGAGGTTCCCGAAGCGTGGGTCATGGTTATCAAACTGGTGCTGGTCTCCGGCGCCATCCTCTACGCGACCTACCTCTTTGCCACCGGCCGGCCGGGCACCTCCTTCCCCGTGCCGGGCCTGATCCTGGCCGTCCTGGTCCTCGTGTACGGCTTCATCTCCTCCAAGACCGTTATCGGCCGCCACATCTACGCCGTCGGTGGCAACCGGCACGCCGCCGAGCTCTCCGGTGTCCAGTCCAAGAAGGTCAACTTCCTGGTCATGATGAACATGTCCTTCCTGGCCGGCCTCGCCGGCATGATTTTCGTCGGCCGCTCCACCGCCTCAGGCCCGTTCGACGGCGTCGGCTGGGAACTGGACGCCATCGCCGCCGTGTTCATTGGCGGCGCCGCGGTCACCGGTGGCGTGGGCACCGTGATCGGCTCGATCATCGGCGGCCTGGTCATGGCAGTCCTGAACAACGGCCTGCAGCTGCTCGGCGTCGGCGCCGACCTCACCCAGATCATCAAGGGCCTGGTGCTCCTGATCGCCGTCGCCTTCGACGTCTACAACAAGACCCAGGGCAAGAGGTCCGTCGTCGGGATGCTGATGAAGAACTTCAGCCGCAGTAACGAGATCAAGGCCGACGAGACAACCCAAACCACAGACGTCATCTCCAGGGGAGCCTGAGCGGCTCCCCCGGTTCCCCAACCCCACAATTCTCCGCACACCACCAAAAGAAAGTGAACCAAGCAATGCGAATGATTGGTAAAGCAGGAAAGGCAGCAGCAATCGCTGCTATTGCGGCACTGGCGCTGACGGCCTGCGGCCGTTCCGACACCGGGACTACCGGCGGTTCGAGCTCCGGAGGCGAAGCATTCCCGAAGGGCTCGTCGATCGGCGTCGCGCTGCCCCAGAAGACCTCGGAAAACTGGGTTCTGGCGGAGCAGCTGTTCAACGACGGCCTCACCAAGGCCGGCTACAAGCCGGATGTGCAGTTCGCCAATGGCGGCGTTTCGGATCAGCAGAACCAGATTAGTGCCATGATCACCAAGGGCGACAAGCTCATCATCGTCGGTGCCATCGACGGTGCGCAGCTGGGCACCCAGCTCAAGCAGGCCAAGGATGCCGGCGCCACGATCATCGCGTATGACCGTCTGCTCCTGAACACCCCGGACGTGGACTACTACGTGGCCTACGACAACTTCAAGGTCGGTGAACTCCAGGGCCAGGCGCTGCTGGACGGCATGAAGGGCAAGAAGCCGGCAGGCCCGTACAACATCGAGCTCTTCGCAGGTTCCCCTGATGACGCCAACGCGAAGGTCTTCTTCGACGGCGCCATGAGCGTCCTGAAGCCGAAGATCGACGACGGCACCCTCAAGGTCCTTTCGGGCCAGACGAGCTTCGAACAGGCCGTTACCCAGGGCTGGAAGGCAGAGAACGCCCAGAAGCGCATGGACACCCTGCTCGCCGGAACGTACGGCAGCGCCCCGCTTGACGGCGTGCTGTCCCCGAACGACACCCTGGCCCGCGCGATCATCACCTCTGTCAAGGCCGCCGGCAAGCCGATCCCGGTTGTCACGGGCCAGGACTCCGAGGTTGAGTCGGTCAAGTCCATCATGGCGGGCGAGCAGTACTCCACCATCAACAAGGACACCAATGCGCTCGTTGACCACTCGATCACCATGGTCAACGACGTCCAGGCAGGCAAGAAGCCGGAGATTAACGACGACAAGTCCTACAACAACGGAAACAAGGTTGTTCCCGCGTACCTGCTGAAGCCGGTCATCGTCACCAAGGACAACGTCCACACGGCGTACGAGAACGATCCGGTCCTCGGCCCGATCACCAAGCAGTAGTTCCTTATCTGGGCGACCGCTTCACCGGCCGCGCCAGAGTACAGAGCCCCGGCTCTCCCGCAAGGGAGGGCCGGGGCTCTTGCGTTGGCCGTGATGCGCTGGCGGTGGTGCGCCGGCGGTGACCTTGGCAGTGACCTTGGCGGTGACCTTGGCGGTGACCTTGCCTGTGGCGAGGCGCTTCACAGCAGATCCATAGCTCCCGGGGGAGGTTCGCACAGCGGCCCGTACCACTGTGGGACCAGCGCCGGGCATCGGGCCCGGCAGGAGATACCCCCCAGAGACACCCAAGAAAAACTAGGAGCACCGTGAGCGTTCTTGCCCGGAGTGTAGGCAACGCCTTTCGAAACAAGGTCAGGACCGCCGCCGTGGTGGCGGTCCTGGCCGTAGCCATTGGACTTGCCCTGGCCATGCTCGTGGCCAACCAGGCCGTCACCGGCAAGGTTGCCGAGCTGAACGCCTCGGTGGGCACGGTCCTGACCGTGAACCCCGCCGGCGGCCAGGGGTTCGAGGGCGGCGGCGAGCCGCTGACGTCCGCCCAGGCAGCGACGGCGGCGGCCGTCCCCAACGTCAGCAGCGTGGTCGGCACCAAGGCGCTGCGCCTGCGCAACGCCGCTGACATTGCCGCCGAGGCCGCGTCAGGACGGACAGGCCAAGGCGGCCCCGGCGGCCAGTCGGCCACCTCCGTCACCACGAGCCTCACGGCCGCCGTCGACGCCGGCACCCTCGGCAACCGTAACCAAGCCAGTACCGGCGCCACCGGAAGCAGCACCTCGGGCAGTACCGGCAGCACCGCGCAGGCCGCGCCGGCGTTCTCGCTGCCCATCACGGCAACGGGCATCGGCGCCGAGGTGGACTCCACCGGCAAGGCCCTGCAGCTGACGCAGGGCACCGGCCTGGGCAACTACACCGCCGCGTCCACCGGCGCCCTGCTGGGCACCACCCTGGCCACCAAGAACGGCCTCAGCGTGGGCTCGACGTTCACCATCGGGGACCAGAGCTTCACCGTCCGGGGGCTGTTCGACGCCGGGACCGCGTTCGGCAACAATGCGCTCTACGTGACGCTGCCGACCGCCCAGACCCTCGCCGCGCTCCCAGGCGAACTCTCCACCATGATCGTCACGGTCAACAGCATGGAAAACGTCGACGCCGCCAAGACCGCCCTGCAGGCGGCGCTGGGCTCCGACAAGGCCGACGTCACCCAGGGCCAGCGGAACCTTGAGACCGCCGTCAGCTCGCTGGACAGCGTCAAGAACATTTCCTTCATCGCCTTCGTCGCGGCCCTTGGCACCGCCGGCCTGATCATCCTCCTGATCATGGTCATGCTGGTCCGCGAACGACGCCGCGAGATCGGTGTCCTGAAGGCCATCGGCGCCCCGAACCGCACCATCGGCCTGCAGTTTGTGCTGGAGGCCCTCGTGCTGGTGGCCATGGGCAGTGTTGTGGGCGCCGCCGTCGCCTCCCTCGCCAGCGGCGGCATCGCCAGCGCCCTCATCAGTTCAAGCAGCAGCACGAGCGCGGCGGCCACCGGCCAGCGCGGCGGCGCTGGCGGCTTTCCCGGGGGCGGGTTCCCGGGAAGGGCGGGCGGACCGCTGGGCGGGGCCAGCCAGCTGCTGACCTCCGTGACGGCGAGCGCCTCCCCCGGCGTCATCGCCGCGGGCATCGCCGCAGTTTTCGGCGTCGCCATCATCGGCGCGCTCGTCCCGGCCCTGCTCACCGCCCGCATCCGTCCCATCGAAGTCCTCCGAGGAGAATAGCCATGATCGAAGTCAAGAACCTGGTCCGCACGTTCAAGTCCGGCGACCGGACCATCAAGCCGGTCAACGATGTCAGCTTCGAGCTGGAGCAGGGCACGCTGGCCTCGATCGTGGGCAAGAGCGGCAGCGGCAAGAGCACCCTGCTCTCCTTGCTCGGGGCGCTGGACAAGCCCACCAGCGGCGACGTGGTGGTCAACGGCGTGAGCCTGGCCAGCATGCCCGACGGGAAACTGACCAACTACCGGCGCCGGGACATCGGCTTCGTGTTCCAGCAGTTCAACCTGATCCCGAACCTCTCGGCCGTGGACAACGTGATGCTGCCGATGGAATTCGCCGGCGTGCGAAAGGCGGCGCGGGCCGAGCGGGCCCGGCAGCTGCTCGAACAGGTCCAGCTCGATCCGGAGAAGCACGGGCGGCGCATCAACCGGCTCTCCGGCGGCGAGCAGCAGCGGGTGGCGATCGCCCGGGCGCTGGCGAACGAACCCAAACTGATCCTGGCCGATGAACCCACCGGCAACCTGGACGAGCAGACCGGCGAGCACATCATCGAGCTGCTCAGCACGCTCAGCCGGGACCACAACACCACCATCCTGGTGGTCACCCACGACCGTGCCCTGGCCAACAAGACGGACCGGCGCTTCCGGCTCCAGCAGGGCCGGCTCACGGAGGAAACGGCCCGGGCCCGTGCGACGGAGGCCCTGACCGGCTGAGGACCGGCCGGCGGCGGGGACTTCGGCGGCGGAGCTGCGGGCAGGCCTTGGGGGCCCGCCCGCGGCTCCGGCGTCGAGCCGCCGGGGCTGAACTTCGTGAGACTGGATCTCCGCGTCGAACCTCCGCCATGCCAGGGCCGTCAACACCGCGGCCCGCCCGCCCCTGGGTGAGAAGATGGCATCATGTCTGCCCTCATCGCAAAGCCGTGGCTGTTCAGCCAGCCGGACCAGGACCCCCGCACAGCCACCGGTGCCAGGCTGCGCTGGGGTGTCATCGCCACCGGCGGGATCGCCGCTTCGGTCACACGCGACCTTGGGCTGCTGGCGGATGCGGAACTGTACGCCGTCAGCTCCCGCACACAGGCGGCCGCGGACGCGTTCGCGGCCGACTACGGCTTTGTCCACGCCTACGGTGACCAGGACGGCGCCAGTGGCTATGCCCGCTTGCTCGCCAATGACGCCGTCGACGTCGTCTACGTCGCCACCCCGCACGCCCACCATCACAAGATAGCCCTCGCCGCCCTCAACGCCGGCAAGCACGTGCTGTGCGAGAAGGCCCTCACGATCAATGCCCGGGAAGCAGCCGAGCTGATCGCGGCGGCCCGGACCAACGGAGTCTTCCTGATGGAGGCGGTCTGGAGCCGGTTCCTGCCCAGCATGCAGCGGGCGTTCGAGATCGCTGCCTCGGGCGAGATCGGCGAGGTGAAATGGGTCGGCGCCGACCTCGGCTTTCCGGCGCCGTACTCGCCCGGTTCCCGGCTTTGGGCACCCAAGGACGGTGGCGGCGCCCTGCTGGACATGACGGTCTATCCCCTGCTCTGGGCGCTCGGCACCCTGGGGTTCCCGCAAACGGTCAGCGCCACCGGCTGGCTGAACGACGACGGCGTCGACGCCCAGAATGCGTTGACGCTCGGTTACCACCACGGCGCCCAGGCCCAACTGACCTCGTCATTGATGGCCTATGGCCCCCGCACGGCCACCGTCGCCGGCACCAAGGGCTACCTCCAGAGCCCGGGCTCCATCAACAACCCGAAGGAACTGCTGGTCCGGATCGGCTTCGAGGGGCCCCGGACGGAGCAGTTCACCGTGGTGGGACGTGGTTACACTTACGAGCTCCGGGAGGTCACGCGGTGCATCCAGCAGGGCCTCACCGAAAGCCCGGTCATGCCTCTGGAGGACTCCCTGAACACCATGCGGCTTTTCGACGGCGTACGCGCGCAGCTCGGCGTGAGCTACCCCAACGACGCCCACTAACCGCCTCGCATTTTCCACGCCCCAGGCAACGGACCCGGCGCATTCCAAGTGTCTCGGTATGCCTACAGTTTCGGCCCCGCTCTGGACTCTCCTGTTGGGGCCGACTTACCCTGTAGGCAATTGTCCAGTCTTCCGGGATCGGGGGTGCGCGCATGGATCCTGCAGCAGCGTCCTCCCGCGCGGGCCGCACCTTGCGCCCCCTGCGCCCCTTGCGGCGCGTGCTTTTGGCCGCCGTCGCCGGCGCCGCGTGGCTGACACTGACCTGCACGGCCGCGCAGGCGGACGACGCCTGCGCGTTCTACGGGACGGCCGTCGACGCCGGGGAGAGCACGGCCGCCGCCTCCTGTACGGACGCCGACGACCTCCCTGTTCCCTCCCTCGACGGCGTGGTTTCCGTGGACATCTCTGCGGTCCCGGCGGGCGCCTGGGCGGCGGGCGCTGTTCCGGGGCCGGGAGCAGCTTCCGCGGACGTCGTTGCTGCCGACCCGAACGGGCCCGCGGACACCGCCCCTGACCCGGCGGTTCCCGACGCGCCACCGCCCGCCCCTGGGCAGGCGGCACCGGACCCGGCGCTCCCCTCCCCGGTACTCCCTGACCCTTCGCTCCCTGCGCCGGCACTCACCCCGCCGGCAACCGGGCCTGTGGTGGACCCTGCGGTTCCGGTCCCCGGTGTTGTTCCGCCGGTGGTGGACCCTGCGGTACCGGTCCCCGGTGTTGTTCCGCCGGTGGTGGACCCTGCGGTACCGGCTCCAGCACCTTCGTCGCCCGGCGACCCGGCGGCCCCGGCTCCGGCTCCGGATCCAGCAACTCCGCTCCCCGGCGACCCTGCGGCCGGGCCACCAGACGGCGTCGTTCCAGACGGCGTCGTTCCAGGCGGCGATGTCGCGGCGGGATCGCCTGCGGGGACGCCGGCGGGGACGCCGGCCGCCGTCGATGGCGCATCGGCGCCGGCGGGCGGCGCAAAAGCAACCGCCGCCAACGCAGCACCGGCTGAACTGCCGGCGCCTGCTCCCACCGGCACCGTGGCGGCCCGTCCGTTCCCGGCATCTCCTTCCCCGGGTGCCACGGTTGCCTATCCCGCCTTGCTGATCCCTGAACCCCGGGGCGCGGCAGCTGTCCAGTCCGGCGCTGCCCCGCCGGCCAAGGCCCCTGCCGGGACCGGTGAACCGCCGGCTCCCTCCGGCAACCCGGGTCCGAGCCCATGGCATGGCGGAACGGGACTGCCTGCGCCTGACGCACTCCCGCCGGCTCCGGGCTCGGGGTCCGGCAGCGGGCACTCCGGCGGCGGGCCTGCCGGAACGGCTGCGTGGATGCCCAGCCTGGTCTTCTACGTGCCCACCATCGGGGCCGACGCCATCGGCGGACCGCTCCAGCACGAGTACGCAGCCGTTAGCGCTGATCCCGGTTCTTCTCCTGACTAGTCGGGCCGTCTCTGCCTCCACAGAGCACGGCCCGTCGGGCTGCCTTTGCCGCCCGCCAACAGTCACCCAGGAGAATCCCCCATGGACACGACCGTCCACCGCCGGGCTTCCGGCACCCCAATTCCCGCCGGCCTGACCCTCTCAGCGCCCGCCCACCCTGAGCGCTCCGGTCCGCAGCCGAGGCCCGGCTGCAAGCCCCGCCCGCCCTAGCGCATGCCACCGCTCCCATCAAGGTCCTGTACCGCCGGAGCGAGGTCGTTGGGTCCGCTGGGGGACCCAACGGCATGCTCCGGCGGAGGGGCGTCCGCGGGTGGGGGTCCGGTGAGGGAAGACGCTTCGGCGCCGGGACCGGAGGTCCCCCACGCACCACGCGGACCGCAATCAGATACCCGTACCCGTATCATTCTTTAGGAGCGCCGCCGGGGCGCACACGAAAGGTACGGGGACAGCGTGGACAGTTCGCCCAACAGCATCATGGCGGAGCCCCTGGGCGGCCGCTATCAGCTGGGGGAGGTGATTGGCCGGGGCGGCATGGCATCGGTCTACACGGCCAAGGACCTGAACCTTGGCCGGGACGTTGCCCTGAAACTCTTTGCACCGCAATCGGCGGATCCTGACGAGCTTCGCCGGCAGGAAGCGGAGATCGAACTGCTGGCGACCCTGAATCATCCAAGCCTGGTGACGCTGTTCGACGCCGGGACGGACACCCGGATTCCCGAGGAGCCCCGGCCCTTCCTGACCATGGAGCTCGTGGACGGCCAGGATCTGCGGACCCGGATCCGCCACAGTCCCCTGCCGCTGGCCGAGTTGGCCGTGGTGGGCGCCGGGATCGCCGATGCCCTCGCCTACGTCCACGGCCTCGGCATCGTCCACCGGGACATCAAGCCCGCCAACATCCTCCTGGTGCCGGTCCGGCCGGGAGAGCCGCTTCGGCCCAAGCTCACAGACTTCGGCATCGCCCGGATCATCGACGGGACCCGGCTGACCGCCACGGGAACCATGGTGGGAACTGCCGCCTACCTCAGTCCCGAACAGGCCCGCGGTGCCGACCTCGGTCCGGCGAGTGATATCTACTCGCTGGGCCTGGTCCTGCTCGAATGCCTCAAGGGCGAGGTGGAGTACCCGGGCAGCGCCGTCGAATCCGCTGTGGCCCGCCTGCACCGCGCCCCCGTCATCCCGGACGCCGTGCCCGAGGAGTGGGCCCGGCTCATCCAGGCCATGACCGTCCTGGACCCGTTGGACCGCCCCGCGGCCGCCGATCTCGAGGCAGCCTTCCGTGTTGCCCTCGTTTCCCCCGGATCGCTGCCCGGGCCCGTCACAACGGAACCCACCCGGGTCCTCCCGGCCCCGCCGGCAAGGCGGCCCCGCCCACCCAGGCCCGGAGCCGCAACGGCTGCGGCGTCGAGAACACGCCCCCTGAACCCGCTGGACCCGGATGCCCTGCCGCTGCGGCCGCGCCGCCGCCGCTCCGCGTCGCGCGGGGCCGCATGGTTCCTCCGGGCCCGGCCCCGCACCCGCGTGGCCGTGCTGCTCGCCGCGCTGGCAGTCCTTGCCGTCGTGGCGACGATCGCGGTCGCCCTGTCCGCCCCCGCGGCGCCCGACGTCGTCCCCTACCCCACCGTCACCGGACCGCTCGGCGATCACCTGAGGGAACTGCAGAAGGGTGTGGAACCATGAGCGATTCACGAACCGCCGGGCAAGACCGCGGCCGGGTGAGGTATCGGGTGTCCGCAAGCCTCCTCGCCGGACTGCTGGCCGCCGGGGCTTTGGCCGGTTGCGGCTCCCCCGCCCCCGAACTGGGCAGCGGCGCGGCCCGGCAACTTCAATCCGAAGTCTTGGCTGTCAGCCAGGCTGCAGCCGCCAACGACCCGGAGGGTTCCCTGAAGCACCTTGACGAGTTGCTGACCCGGCTGGATGCCGTCGCCGCGAGCGGCGAGGTGTCCTTCAGACGCCACCAGAGCATCAAGTCATCGATTGACGCCGTCCGGGCGGACCTTACCGCGCAGCAGGCGGCCGAGGCGGCCCGGAAGGCTGCGGAAAAAGCAGCGGCTGACAAAGCGGCAGCCGACAAAGCAGCGGCTGAAAAGGCTGCCGCGGCTCAGGCAGCAGCCCAGGTCGCTGCAGCGCGGACGGCCCCGGCCGCCGTCGCCCCGGCCCCGGCCAAGGCCGCCACCGGGAAATCGAAGCACAAGGGCAACGGCAAGGGCTGACCCCGCAGCCCTCCCCCGCCCGGCTGCCCCTCTTTCCTGCCATCCTCCGACCCGCCGCCCCTCCGACCAGCAGCGACGCGCGCACCGGAATCCCGGGCGGACAGCAGAACGCCCCGCCTCCCTTTCGGGAGACGGGGCGTTCTGCGTGGCGGCCGGCCCGGGCGCTGCCTGAGGTCTGGCGCCGGTTGAGGCTGGGACTACTTGGTCAGCGTCGCAAGCACTTCGCTGAACTTCGCCGACGGGCGCATGACCGCTGCAACCTTGGCCGCATCCGGCCGGTAGTACCCGCCAAGGTCCACCGGGGAACCCTGGACGGCCAGGAGTTCGCCGGTGATGGTGTCCTCGTTGGAGTTCAGCGCGTCAGAAACGGCGGCGAAGGCCGCGGCGAGCTCGGCGTCGTCGTTCTGGCTGGCCAGTTCCTGGGCCCAGAACTTGGCCAGGTAGAAGTGGCTGCCGCGGTTGTCCAACTCGCCGGCCTTGCGCTTCGGGGACTTGTCCTCCAGCAGGAACGTGCCGGTGGCCCGGTCCAGGGTGTCGGCCAGGACCTGGGCGCGGGCGTTGCCGGTGCTGGTGGCGAGGTGCTCGAAGCTGACGGCCAGTGCGAGGAATTCACCCAGGCTGTCCCAGCGCAGGTGGTTTTCCTTGAGCAACTGCTGGACGTGCTTCGGGGCGGATCCGCCGGCGCCGGTCTCGAACAGGCCGCCGCCGTTGATCAGCGGCACCACCGAAAGCATCTTGGCGCTGGTGCCCAGTTCCAGGATCGGGAAGAGGTCGGTGAGGTAGTCGCGGAGCACGTTGCCGGTCACCGAGATGGTGTCCTCGCCCTTGCGGAGGCGCTCCACCGTGAAGGCCGTGGCCTCATCCGGGGACATGATGGCGATTTCCAGGCCCGCGGTGTCGTGATCCTTGAGGTATTCCTCCACCTTGGCGATCATCCGGGCGTCGTGCGCGCGGCCCTTGTCCAGCCAGAAGACGGCGGGCGTGGCGGAGGCGCGGGCACGGGTGACGGCCAGCTTCACCCAGTCGCGGATCGGCACGTCCTTGGTCTGGCAGGCGCGCCAGATGTCGCCCGGGGCAACCTTGTGCTCGATCAGCACCGTGCCGGCGTCGTCAACGATCTGGACGGTGCCGGCGGACTGGATCTCGAACGTCTTGTCGTGGCTGCCGTATTCCTCGGCGGCCTGGGCCATGAGGCCGACGTTCGGGACGGTGCCCATGGTGGTGGGATCGAAGGCCCCGTGGGCGCGGCAGTCATCAACCACGACCTGGTAGATGCCGGCGTAGCTGCTGTCCGGGAGGACGGCGAGGGTATCGGCTTCCTGGCCGTCGCGGCCCCACATGTGGCCCGAGCTGCGGATCATGGCCGGCATCGAGGCGTCGACAATGACGTCGGAGGGCACGTGCAGGTTGGTGATGCCCTTGTCGGAATCGACCATCGCAAGTTCGGGGCCCTCGTTGAGGCCCTTTTCGATGGCTGCCTGGACCTCGCCGCGGATCTCCTCCGGCAGGTCCTCGAGTCCGTTGAGGATGGAGGCAAGGCCGTTGTTGGGGCTCAGGCCGGCGGCGGCGATCTGCTCACCGTAGGTGGCGAAGAGGTCCGCGAAGTAGGCCTTGACGACGTGGCCGAAGATGATGGGGTCCGAGACCTTCATCATGGTGGCCTTGAGGTGGGCGGAGAACAGCACGCCCTCGTTCTTGGCCCGGGCGACCTGGGCTGCGAGGAACTCATCCAGGGCCGCGGCACGCATCACGGTGCCGTCGATGACCTCGCCGGCCAGGACCGGGAAGGCACGCTTGAGGACCTTGACGGTGCCGTCTTCCTTGACGAGCTGGATCTTGATGTTGGTGTCGGCCTCGATCACCACGGACAGCTCGTTCGAGCGGAAGTCGTCGGCGTCCATGTGGGCCACGTTGGTCTTGGACTCCGGAGTCCAGGCGCCCATGCTGTGCGGGTTCTGGCGGGCGTAGTTCTTGACCGAGAGCGGGGCGCGGCGGTCCGAGTTGCCTTCGCGCAGGACCGGGTTCACGGCGGAGCCCTTGATCTTGTCGTAGCGGGACCGGATGTCCGTTTCCTCGTCCGAGGAGGGGTTGTCCGGGTAGTCCGGCAGCGCGTAGCCGTGGCCCTGGAGTTCGGCGATTGCGGCCTTCAGCTGGGGCACGGAGGCGCTGATGTTGGGCAGCTTGATGATGTTGGCTTCGGGCGTCTTGGCGAGTGCACCAAGCTCGGCCAGGGCGTCGCTGACGCGCTGCTCTTCGGTGAGGTAGTCGCCGAACACGGCGATGATGCGGCCGGCCAGCGAGATGTCGCGGGTCTCCACTTCCACACCGGCCGTCGAGGCGAACGCCTCAATGATCGGCAAGAACGAATAGGTGGCCAGCATCGGCGCTTCGTCGGTGTGGGTATAGATAATCTTTGCCATTGCGCGGGCGTCTCCCTGAAGGTCTGGGTATTTCCGGAATCTTGTGTTATCTCAACACCCCTAACTTACCCGAGGTGCCCCCGTTGGCGCCTACCGGCGTCGTGCGCGGACGGATGAGTGACATCCCGACACGGCATAACAAAAATTGACAACCGACTTTACAGGTTAGTCAAATTGCCGTAGTTTCGTTCCATCCAGCGGCCGCCAACAGCGGCCGCCCCGCTTTTCCACCGGTTAGGACACCCATGAGAACACCCAAGACTCTGGCCACCAGCCTGCTGACTCTTTCGGCCGCCGCGCTGCTGGCCCTGAGTGCCGCGGGGGCGGCCACGGCCTCCCCCGCACCGGCCAAGGCACCGGTTTCCACCTCCGATGTCGCCAGCCACACCGTCACCGAGACGGGCGCGGCCGACTACTGGACCGCGGAACGCATGCGCAGCGCCGTCCCCGGCGACGTCCTGGCCGACAGGGCCATGAAGCGCAACGGCAAGGCCACCGCGGCCAGGGGCCCGGCGGAAACGGGCGCGCCGGGCAAGGTCGAGGCCGCGGCTCCCAAGCTGCAATCCCAGACGCTCCAGACCAAGACCAATGCCAGCGAAACCCCCGTCCCGCACATCGGCAAGGTCTTCTTCACCCTCGGCGGGACGAACTACGTCTGCTCCGGCAACTCGGTCTCCTCCGGCAACAAGAGCACGGTCTCCACGGCCGGGCACTGCGTGAATGAGGGCCCGGGCGCCTTCGCCACCAAGTTCACGTTCGTCCCGGCGTACCTGAACGGCGCGGCCCCCTACGGCAAGTGGACGGCCAAGGCCCTCTACGCCCCCACCCAGTGGAGCTCCTCGGGTGACATGACCTACGACACCGGCTTCGCCGTCATGTCCACGCTCAACGGCCAGTACCTGAGCGACGTCGTCGGCGGCTCCGGGCTGCAGTTCAACGCCGCCCGCGGCCTGAGCTACAAGTCATTCGGTTACCCCGCCGCAGCGCCCTTCAACGGTGAATCCCTCAAGAGCTGCTCAGGCACCGCCACGAACGATCCCTACAACCCGCAGTTCAACACCCAGGGGATCCCCTGCAACATGACCGGCGGTTCCTCAGGCGGTCCGTGGTTCATCGGCACCAGCGCCGCCGGCTACCAGAACTCCATCAACAGCTACGGCTACGGCAGCAACTCCACCAAGATGTACGGCCCGTACTGGGGCAGCGTGATCCAGCAGGCCTACACCACGGCGGCCGCTTCCTGATCTGAGGGCACGGGCCCCGTACACGCGGGGCCCGCGCTCCGTTCGCGGGGGCCTGTTCGCGGGGCCCGCGCTCCGTTCGCGGGGGCCTGTTCGCGGGGCCGCGCAGCCGGGCTTGTCTACCCTGTTTACCCTGTTTGCCCCAGCGCGGGGTCATTGCGTCCCATCTTCAGCAGTGGGGAGGACGCAGTGGCCCCGCGCTGGCTTTATGTGCGACGGCGGATCGCTCCCGCCCCCTGGACATGCCCTCCGCTAACACCCGGGCCCGGACATATACCCCATATGTCCGGGCCTTGCCATGAGGAATGGACATGTCCTCCCGGGCGGCTTCTCGGCGCTTGGGAACGAATGAGCATGTCCCCCGGCTGGCCCGCTGCGCTCCAGAAAGAACGGGCATGTCCCCCGGATGGCCCTGGCAGCCGAGGGTCGCACGGGACATGCCCTCTCCACACTCCGAAGCCTGGACATATCCCCCATATGCCCACTCCTTGCCGCGAAAAATGAGCATGTCCCGCGGAAAGAATGAGCCTGTCCCAGGGTCCGGCCACCAGCCCGCTCGATGGCACAAAAAATGGACATGTCCCCCGGCCAGGGAGGGCATGTCCCGGAAAGGAATGGGCATGTCCGACCGGGTCGGTCTCGAGCTCCTGAAACCGTGAGCACGTCCTTTGGGTTGGCCCGGTACGCACCGAAAAGAATGAGCATGTCCCCCGGATGGCCAAGGCAGCCCCGGTCGCACGGGACATGCCCTCTCCACACTCCGAAGCCTGGACATATCCCCCATATGCCCACTCCTTGCCGCGAAAAATGAGCATGTCCCGCGGAAAGAATGGGCATGTCCCAAGGACCGGCCACCAGCCCGCTCGATGGCACAAAAAATGGACATGTCCCCCAGCCAGGGAGGGCATGTCCATTTTTTGTGCGGGTCTTGCGCTCGGGTCCCTTGTGCGCGAACCGCAGCCCGAGTGGAAGAGCACTACCCGAGTGGAAGGGCCCTAGTGGAAGAAGTGGCGTGCCCCGGTGAAGTACATGGTGATGCCGGCGGCGTTGGCTGCGGCGATGACTTCCTCGTCCCGGACGGAGCCGCCGGGCTGGACGACGGCGCGCACGCCGGCGTCGACCAGGATCTGCAGTCCGTCGGCGAACGGGAAGAACGCGTCCGAGGCCGCTACAGCGCCCCGGGCACGCTCGGGTGCTTCGCTGGCGTCGGTGCCAGCAGCACCGCCGGCGGCCTCGACATCGGACTCCACGGTGACGCCGAGGGTGTTGGCGCGCTCGACCGCGAGCTTGCAGGAATCGAGCCGGTTGACCTGGCCCATGCCGATGCCGACGGCGGCACCGTTGTCCGCGAGCAGGATGGCGTTGGACTTCGCCGCGCGGCACGCGGTCCAGGCGAACGCGAGGTCGGCCAGGGTGGCGGCGTCGGCGGCGTCGCCCGCGGCCAGGGTCCAGTTCGCGGGGGTGTCGCCGTCGGCGTCGACCTTGTCCGTGGCCTGCACCAGCATGCCGCCGGAGACCTGGCGGAACTCGGTCGGGTAGCGGCCGTATCCGTCCGGGAGGGCCAGGAGGCGGATGTTCTTCTTCTTGGACAGGATCTCCACTGCCTCGTCGTCGAAGCCCGGCGCGATGACGACCTCGGTGAAGATGCCGGCGACGGTCCGTGCCATCCCGGCGGTGACCGTGCGGTTCGCGGCGATGACGCCGCCGAACGCGGACACGGGATCGCAGGCATGGGCCTTGGCGTGGGCGTCGGCGATCGGGTCGGCCGCCGACTCGGACCCCACGGCCACGCCGCACGGGTTGGCGTGCTTGATGATGGCGACGGCGGGTTCGGCGAAGTCGAAGGCGGCGCGCAGGGCGGCGTCGGCGTCGACGAAGTTGTTGTAGCTCATGGCCTTGCCGTGCAGCTGGTCGGCCTGGGCGATGCCGGCCGGGGCGGCCTTGTCCACATACAGTGCGGCCTGCTGGTGCGGGTTTTCGCCGTAGCGGAGCACCTCGGAGCGTTCCAGGGCCAGGCCGGCGTAGGCGGGCCAGTCGATCACGCCGTCGCCGTCCTCGTCACGGAACTGGCTGGCGGTCCAGGTGGCCACGGCGGTGTCGTAGGCCGCGGTGTGCGCGAACGCCTTGGCGGCGAGCCGGCGGCGGGTCTTCAGGTCAAAACCGCCCGAGGCGGCGGCCTCCACCACGGCACCGTAGGACGCCGGGTCCACCACGATCGCGACGGCGGCGTGGTTCTTCGCGGCGGAGCGCACCATCGCGGGGCCCCCGATGTCGATCTGTTCGACGACGTCGTCCGGCGCGGCACCGGACTTCACGGTCTCCACGAAGGGGTAGAGGTTGACGACGACGAGGTCGAACGGCTCGATCTCCATGTCCGCCAGGGTCTGCATGTGGGCCGGGACGCGGCGGTCCGCGAGGATGCCGCCGTGCACGCGCGGGTGCAGGGTCTTGACGCGGCCGTCCAGCATTTCCGGGGAACCGGTGACTTCCTCGACTTCCTGCACGGGGATGCCCGCGGCGGCGATCTTCTTGGCCGTGGAGCCGGTGGAAACGATCTTGACGCCGGCGGCGTGCAGGCCTTGAGCGAGCTCCTCCAGACCGGTCTTGTCGTAGACCGAAATCAGTGCCCGGTGGATGGGAACTCGGTCGATGGATACACGGTCAAGCTGCGTGAAGCTCACAAAAGTCTCCGTCTTATATCGCGGCGGGGCCGCGGGTGGTGGGGATGCGGCCAGTTTATCGCGTCCCGCCGCCGGGCCCTCCCGCGCGCCGGAGTGTGAAGCACGCGCAGGCCGCGGCCCGGCCACGTAGAGTTTTCACAGGAGGCCAAGATGAACACGTACACCACTGTGCCCAGCGGCGAACAGGTGGTCCAGGAACTGCCGTGGCGGTGGAAGGTCCAAGGCCGGATCTTCCTGATCGGCGGACTGGGCTTCATGTTCGATGCCTGGGACGTCACCCTCAACGGCATCCTCATTCCGTTGCTGTCCAAGCACTGGTCGCTGAGCCCGGGCGATGCCGCCTGGATCGGCACGGCGAACCTCATTGGCATGGCCCTGGGCGCGTTTGTCTGGGGCACCATCGCGGACACCATCGGCCGCAAGAAGGCCTTCACCGCGACCCTGCTGATTTTCTCCATCTTCACCGTGCTCGGCGCCTTCTCCCCCGACTTCATGTGGTTCGTCGTGTTCCGGTTCTTGGCCGGGTTCGGCCTGGGCGGCTGCATCCCGGTGGACTACGCGCTGGTGGGCGAGTTCACCCCGCGCAAACAGCGCGGCCGGGTGCTCACCGCGATGGACGGCTGGTGGCCGATCGGCGCCGCCCTCTGCGGTTTCGTCTCCGCCGGGCTGGTCGCGGCCTTCGCGGACTGGCGGCTGACCATGCTGGTCATGGTGCTCCCGGCGCTGCTGGTGTTCTGGATCCGCCGCGGCGTGCCGGAATCCCCGCTGTTCCTGATCCGCAAGGGCCGCCGCGACGAGGCCGCCAAGGTGATCGACGCCCTGGTCCAGGCCACCGGCGCCGAGGCCCGCGTCTACAGCCTGCCCGCACCGCAGGATGCACCACGCCTCTCGGCGGGGAGTGCGTGGACGCAGTTGCGCGCCCTCTGGCAGTTCAACTGGAAGATCACGACGGCGGCATGGGCCCTGTTCTTCAGCATCCTGCTCGTGTACTACCTGTCGCTGACGTGGATGCCGCGGATCCTGATCGGCGCCGGCTTCGAGGAGTACAAGGCCTTCCTGACCACGGCGTCGATGGCCGCCGTCGGACTCCTGGGCGTGGTGGTGGCCGCCCTGCTGGTGGAGCGGGTGGGCCGCAAGTGGATCCTGGCGATCACCGGCCCGCTGTCCGCGCTGACGCTGGTGATCGTGGCGATCGTGGTGGACATTCCCACCGCCGCCGTGTTCTGGCTCCTGGTGTTCGGCTTCGTGGTGCAGGTGGCCATCCCGGTGCTCTACACCTACGTCTCCGAGCTCTACCCCACGGAACTACGCGGCTCCGGCTTCGGCTGGGCCTCGACGTTCTCCCGGCTCGGCGCCGGGTTCGGTCCGCTGATCTTCGCGGCCTTCCTGTGGCCGGAACTGGGGCTCGCGACGTCGTTCGCCCTGGCCGGCGGCCTCGTGCTGCTCTCCGTGCTGTGGATGGCGTTCTTCGCCCCCGAGACCAAGCAGCGCCGGCTCGAGTAACGCGCCCACCACGCCCAACTGACTCGCAGCAGGGGCCGTTCTGAGCGCTCAAAACGGCCCCTGCTGCGAGCTAGTTGGGCTGCCAGCCGCGGTAGGCGAGAGCGGCGCGGACCTTGGCCACGGCGGCGCGCGCCTCGTTCTCCATGTGCCGTTTTGAGATCCTGACCAGGATCCAGCCACTGCCTGCGTAGTCCTCTTCCTTGGCGATGTCGCGGATGACCTGGGCCGCGTCGGAGTGCACGGCCCCCTCATACTCCACAGCAACCCGGTGTTCCGGATAGGCAAGATCAGGTTGACGCACGACGCCGGAGCGCAGGACCGTGCGCACGTTCAGTTCCGGTTCCGGTAGTCCTGAGCGGCAGAGGGCAAGCCGGAGTCTCGTCTCGGGGGCCGAATCCGCACCGATTCGGGCTTGGTCCAAGGCGAGCCGCGCCTTGCGGATGCCGGGTGTTCCCTTGTGGCGGTCCAACATTTCGGCCAGTTCCCCGGGACGGGCATAGGGCATGGTCCGGCTTTCAAACTCAGGCCGAGGGTGACGCAATAAGTGGTCCGCCACCACGGTCAGTTCGTCAATGCTCATCTTCCGGGCGCAGTCCAGCCACGTCCTGGTCCGAGTGGTGACCAGCAGCCCGTCGATCGTGGTGATTTCGTCGGCGAAGAATTGCCCGACATGGCCAATCACGCCCCTGCGCCGCGGTATCGCCATGGAGTCCGGACGAGATATGTGGATGCCGGGGGCACCAGAGCCCGGGAGAAAGCCCGGGAAGTCCCAGATCAGGAAGGCGGTCGCGTGGGAGGCTGCAGAGAATTGCGTGACAAGAGTTAGGGGCCGGGCATTCAGCTTCACGTCAGTCGAGTGTTCTGCAGGCAGCCGGATCCCGCGGCTCGGAACCCGCAGTGAGGGATGCCTGAGCCGGCGACGGCTGACCCCGGCGTCGGCTGCCTCCCGGAATGTAAACGGCGCCGAACCGAGCGGCGCTGGGAGCGGCTCGGGTCTCTTCATCGACCCATAGTCGCAAAGTCGCGGACCGCCAAGGAGAGTTATCCACAGCCCGCGGCCCGTCCTCCCAACTGACTCGCAGCAGGGGCCGTTCTGAGCGCTCAGAACGGCCCCTGCTGCGAGTCAGTTGGGTGGGTTTGGGTGAGGCTAGTTGGGCAGGCAGCGCGGGAATCAGGCAGGGGTGTGGGCCGCGGCGAGGGAAGCCAGAGTGGAGACCAGGAGCCGGCGTTCCACCACCTTGATGCGCTCGTGCAGGGATTCCTCGCTCTCGCCGTCCCCGACCGCCACGGCTTCCTGCGCGATGATGGGGCCCGTGTCCACCCCGGCGTCGGCCCAGTGCACCGTGCAGCCGGTGACCTTCACGCCGTAGGCCAGCGCGTCGCGGACACCGTGGGCGCCGGGGAAGGACGGCAGCAGCGCCGGGTGGGTGTTGAGGTATTTGCCGCCAAACGCGTCGATGAAGTCGGCGCTGACAATCCGCATGAAGCCCGAGGAGACCACCACATCCGGGGCGAAGCCGGCGACGGCTTCGGTCAGGGCCGCGTTCCAGGCCGCCCTGTCCGGGTAGGCCTTGAAGTCCACCACAAACGTAGGAATCCCGGCGGCGGCGGAGCGTTCCACCCCAAACGTCCCCGGCCGGTCGGCGCCGACGGCGGCGATCTCGACGTCGAGATCGCCGGACTTCACGGCATCGATTACTGCCTGGAGGTTGGAGCCGGTGCCGGAAACGAGGACAACTATGCGCATGGTCCTAGCTTATGGGGCCGCTCGCGTAGGCTGGAAAACATGAATCCCCCCACGGAATCCGGCAGCGGCCAGTCGGACCGGCAACCGGCCGGCCAGGCAGCACAAGATTCCGCACGGCTGACGCACACCCTGTTCCGGCTGTTCGTCATCGCGGTCCTGGGCTCGTTCTTCGTCTTCCAGCTCGACGTGGGTTATGTGTGGCTGACG
This sequence comes from Arthrobacter sp. 10T425, assembly GCF_056393985.1. NCBI lineage: Bacteria > Bacillati > Actinomycetota > Actinomycetes > Micrococcales > Micrococcaceae > Arthrobacter > Arthrobacter sp. 10T425. The sequence goes on from NZ_JBFTGZ010000007.1 coordinate 206,074, forward strand.
GCGCTGCTCACGGTGGCGGGGATTGTGCTGGGCATCGTGGTCCTGGTCCGGGCGGTGAAATACAAGGAATCGCGGCTGGTTCTGTACGGCGCGATATCCGGGCTGGTGGTTTCGGCGGTGATGCTGCTGGTGGTCCTGGCCTCGACGCTGTTCTTCAACCAGATCCGCGATTACCAGCAGTGCGTCCGCTACGCACTGACGCAGCAGGCAACCTCGGAATGCCGGACGCAGCTGGAGAAGTCCCTGCCGAGCCAGCTGCCCACGCAGCTGCGCTAACAGCTGCACCGACGCCGCTGCCCTAGCGGCTGCTGACCGTTTCCAGGTCTGCCTCGCGCAGTTTCTGCTGGCGTTCCAGCCACGGTCCGGCCGCGTAGCCGATCACGACGCCGATTCCGACCTCCGCGGCCACGAACAGCGCCGTGCGCAGCGGGTCGGGCCCGATCTCCGTCAGCCGACCGATGCCGGCCGAACCGCGGGCCAGCCAGGCGAGCCCCGCCGCGAGCAGCCCGGCGACGGAGCCGATCACCGCGCCCAGCACCAGGGTGGAGGCGGCGGCGGTAAACCAGCGGGCCCGGATCTTGATGGACAGCCATTCATCGAAGTGGTTTTCGCCTTCGCGCAGGAACCACCAGCCGGCCAGCGCCCCGGCCAGCGCCGGCACCACCAGGGCCACGAAGCCGAAGTCGAGGGAACCGGCCGGCAGGGCGGCAAACACCGGAACGGACGGCAGCGGCCCGACGGCGGTCCCGAGCGGTCCGGCCAGCGACCCGACGCCCAGGGCGAACCCCGCGCCGGAGATCCAGGCCAGGGCAAAGACGACGAGGTTGGGCAGGAAGCCCAGCTGCACGATGGTGAGGACACCGCCGCCCATGGCACCGGCGTCGAGCCCCTCATAAACGGCGACCACAAGGTTCCAGTGGATGAAGAGGTCAACGGCCAGCAGCGCGGCGGACATCGCCAGGCTCGCCATCAGCGCCACCGAGCCTGCCTTGATGGCCGAACCCAGGTAGGACCCGGCCCAACGCGAGTGCTGGCTGGTACGGGACAGCCAGGCCACGGCGTCGACGCCGATCAGCCGGCTCCACGACCCGGCCTCGCGGCGCGCGCCCACCACCATGCCGAGCCCGAACGGGATGAGGGGAATGAACGCGGCGGCCCACAGGCTGATGCCGACGTCGGCCGTGCGGCAGACGAAGCCCGTTGCAATCCCGAATCCGGCATACGCCAGCCAGGAGCCGAGCAGGGCCTGCCAGAGCTGGTCCGTATATGAGGCGCGGGCAAGGCGCCGTCCGGCGCGCCAGGCGAGCAGGAACGGGATGAGGGCCAGGCCCAGCGGGATGAGCGAGAGCGTCCCGGATTCCGGCTGCGCGGCGGACCCGGCACCGGCGGTGTCCAGCAGCAGGGGCACGCCGTGGATCAGCAGCCAGGCCTGGCCGGCCAGGCGCGCCAGGACATCGAATCCGTCATGCTGGAATCCGGCCGTGGCCCAGACCATGACGATCGGGGCCACCACCACGAGGGCGGAAATGACGGCGGCCTGGGCGGACTCGAGGGCACCCTGCAGCCACAGAGGCATGGGAAGGCCACGTTGTCCGGTCTGATCAGCGCGCAGTTTCATCGAGATCCATGGTGCCACGGGCCCGGCACCCGGCCGGTTTCCGACAGGCACATTGGCCGGATCCGCCGGATTTGCCGTCGGGGGCCCCCGGCGCTTTTTGCGCACCCCGGTCGTAAAATTGTAAATGTCCGCAATCAGTGGTTGGAGGCAGATAATGACTACCGCATCTCCTCATGCGCACGGCGTTCATTTTGGTCGGACAGATGTACAGAACGTCGGCATGGGTGCAGGTATCGTCCTGATCGTCGTGGGCATCTTGGGGTTCATCCCCGGCATCACTACGAATTACAGCGAACTGAGGTTCTTCGGGCCCGATTCCAAGGCCCTGTTCCTGGGCCTGTTCCAGGTGTCGATGTTGCTGAACATCGTTCAGCTCGCGATCGGCGCCACCGGCCTGACCATGTCCCGGACTGCCATGGGCGCCCGGAATTTCCTCATGGGCTCCGGTCTGCTGTACATCGTCCTTAGCATTTACGGTTTCATCGTCGGCGTGGATTCGGCGGCCAACTTCCTGTCGCTGAATACCATGGACAATTGGGCCTTCATGGTGATGGGCGTAGTAATGGCCGGCGCAGGCTGGCTGATGACAAGGCACCTGGAAGAAGACGTAAAGACCCGGTCATCAACCCCCGGGACATAGGGAGCCGCGAATGAGTAACGTTTCATAGTATTCAGAAAATTCGTACTACCTGCTGGTGCAGCGGTTTAGCGGAAACGCGGCGGCTGCACCAGCTTTCTGTGTAGCGTCTGGGGCCGCCCGACGGCGGAACCTCCCGGCACGGCGGAAGGCCGGGACTTTGTGAGTCCCGGCCTTCCGTGATGCCCTGCCGCTGCCGTTGCCGCCGGTGATGATGCGGGTGCCGCGGCGGCTCGTTAGGTTGCGTGTTCCTGAACGCGGGGCGGAACAGTGTCCCACTCCGTTTCGGTGGCACGCATCCAGGGAAAGGGCAGCAGTTCCTTGATCCGGACCTTGCCCACCTCGCCCCCGGCATCGACCAGTACAGACGTCTCGGTTCCGTAAGAACGCAGCAGCTCCCGGCAGACGCCGCACGGGTTGGTGACCTGGGGGTGTCCCTGCCCGTCCATGCTGACGGCTACCACAGAGTGGATTGCTGGCTCCTGGGCCATGCGGGCATTGGCGAGGGCGCTGGATTCGGCGCACACATTGATGCGCTTGGCGCCAATGTGCAGTCCGAGATAGATGGCCCCCGACTCACCGCGCATGGCGGCCGCCACCCGGTGGTTCTCGCTGTGGTGGGCGGTGAGCAACAGCGCGCGCGCTGCCTCGTAAAGCTCCACGTCGGAGGCGTCGAGATCAAAGGAGATCACGTTTGCCTGCAAACCGTTTGTGTCCGGGCGACTGGCGTCCATGAGGGTTCCCACTTTCCGTTCCTTCCTACCGCTGTTCCTGCGTGCCTGTGTTCTGGCTTGGCTGTTTTGGTAACCGGCTGTCTTCGTAACCGGCCGTGGTCGTAGCCGGCTGCGTGCTCTACCGGCCGATGAAGATGCCGTTCTTCTTCCGGGCGAGCAGGTAGAAGACGATGCTGAGCGCCGACAGGACGGCCACGTAAACGGGGAAGATCCAGGAGGCGTTCATGGACTGGAGCCAGACCAGGAGGTAGGAGGCCGTGCCACCGAAGAGGGCGACGCCCAGGCCGTAGCCGAGCGCGGTGCCGGCGCCGCGGCAACCCTTCGGCATCAGGGAGCTGGTGACCACGTTGTACAGGGTCATGTTCAGGACCAGCACAACCGAGCCGCCGAGGAGGACGGCCGCAAAGCCGGCGATGCCGGGCTTGACGTACATCAGCATCAGGAACACGGACGGAATGGCCAGCGCACGGGTGATCAGGAACCACTTGGACATTGACTTGCCGTCAGCGACCTTGCTGATGATGAGGCTGCCGACAACCAGCACGACACCAAGGATGGTGGTGAGCGCGAAGACGGCGGTTGCGTCCTCCTTGAAGCCGGTGCGGGCCGCCGTGGGAAGGCCGGTGTTCCAGGCGTAGTTGTAGGCCTGCGCCGCGCCGACGACGAAGGTGATGGCCAGGACGCTGAGCCAGTGCTTGCGCACTCCACCCCAGACGGTCTTGGCGGAGTTGTTCGCCAGTTCTTCCGGCTTCATGGTTTCCGGAAGCGTCCGGCGAAGGTAGACAACGACGAAGCCGAAGGCTGCGCCGACGATGAACGGCACACGCCATCCCCAGTCGGCCATGACGGCCCCACCGAGCATCAGGGACGAGAGGTAGCTGACCAGCGAGGCGAGCAGGATGCCTGCGTTGACGTAGAAGGAGATGATGCCGGCGACAAAGCCCTCGCGTCCCTCGGGGACGAGTTCGACGGCGTGGGCGGTGGACAGCGGAGCTTCGACACCGGTGGAGATGCCCTGAACGATGCGGCAGATCAGCAGGATGACGCCGGCCGCGGGGCCAATCTGGTCATAGGTCGGCGACACGGCAATGATCAGGGTGGTGATCGCCATCATCATGATGGACCAGAGCATTACCCGCCGTCGTCCGATCCTGTCGGCGAAGGTGCCGAGCAGGATGCCGCCCAGCGGACGGAACGCGAAGCCGACGGCAAAGACTGCCAGCGCGCTCAGCGTCGCGGCAACGGGGTCCTGCGACGGGAAGAACTTGGGTCCGATGAAGGCCGACAGCAGGCCGAAGACCATCCAGTCGTACCATTCCAGGGTGTTTCCAAGTCCAAGGCCGAGCAGTCCCCGGCGGACTTCCGGAGATAGCCGGGACTTGCGGCCGGTCTCCAGGTCAGTCTTGACGACAGTGTCAGTCATGATTCCTTTTTCCTTCCCCCGCACTTTCGGGGTGCGTGAGGGTACGGATTGCCGGCGGGCACCCCTGTTGGGGTCGCCGGCAATCGAAACTATCGTTTGGCTTGGTCCGCGGGGCGGGACCGGCTCACCACATGGGAGGCGAGTTAGCCCAGATAGCTACGCATGCCTCTTCGTAGCGCTTGAATGCAAACGGGCCATCCAGCTCGGCAACAAGGAACTGGTCCCTGGTGACCGGCCAACATCGTGCTCTGCGGATGGCTTGGCAGATGTCACGGCAGCTTGGCTTAAGGAAAGGAACGTGTTTGCGGGTCGGATGCACCTTCCGCCAGAAGGCTGTGCGCCCTAACCTGTTTGAAGCGTTCTTCCCAAAAGTGTTGCGGCTCACACAACTATATTGAAGATCTTCACAGAGTCAATGGTTTTCGGAGAAGTCCCGTCCGCCCGCAGCAGGCCGGGCCCGGGCCGGATTACAAAGCCCCACGTCAGGCGCAGATTCGGTCCGGAACCGTAAAAATATTCACTAAAACCTTGATTCGCTAAAAGTTTTCACTATAGTTATGTGTGTTAGCTCACCAAGAGAGAGTCGGAGCATGACCAACGAAATCGTCACGGGACATTCCCCCGCCGGCACAAGCGTCCTTCTTGCCACCGTCGGCAACAAGGTCCGCAACATGCGCAAGGACAAAGGAATGACCCTTGCGAAGCTCTCGGAAGTCACTGGCCTCAGCCCGGCGATCGTCAGCCAGATCGAACGCGGCCTGGCCAATCCCTCTTTCACCACCTTGGCGCAGCTGGCACATGGCCTGGACATTCCGGTGGGGAAGTTCTTCCTCGGACAGGAGGAAACCAGGTCCCCCGTGGTCCGCAAGGCCGAGCGGCGGAACCTCAAGGGCGTCACCAAGAAGTCCGTGGGTGAAGCAGTCTATGAACTGCTCACCCCGGACCTCAACGGTGCGCTGGAGGCCCAATGGATCGTGAGTCCGCCAGGCCACGACACCAGCGCCACTCCTTTCCGGCACAGCGGCGAGGAATTCGGCATCGTGCTCTCCGGCCGGAAGGACATCTTCCTGGACGGCGAGAAGTACACCCTGGAAGAAGGCGATTCGATCACCTTCTCCTCGGATACGCCCCACTGGTACAAGAACAGCTACGAAGAGGTCTGCGTAGCAATCTGGGTTAACGCACCTCACGCGTGGTGATCCGCCGGCCCTAGCCGCCGTCACCTTTCTCCGGTCCGGACGCCTCTTCTATACCGCGGTGTCCGCCGGAACCCCTCCAACAGCCCGCACCACGGCCCCGCAACGGGCCGCGATGCGTCATACCCTCTGCCGGGTCGATTTCGCGGTCAGCGTTGCCGCGTTACTGCCGGGCACCGTCTTCTACGTCACCGGCACCGTTCCAACGGCACCCGTTCCCACGGCACGCCTCTAACGGCACTTCGGCCGAAACAGTAAGGATCCCCCATGAACCCGTCCACAGCCATGTCGTCGCTGGAACTCAGCACCACCACGGCGGACCTCACCGCCCCTGTCATCTCCCGCTCCGACGTCCTCGTCGTCGGCGGTGGCCCCGCAGGCGTGGCCGCAGCCGTCACCGCAGCCCGCTCGGGCGCCTCTGTCACGCTGCTGGAACGCTACTCCTCCCTGGGCGGCCTCGCCTCCGGCGGCATGGTCCTGGTGCTCGATGACATGATCAACGGCCAGGAAATCACGGTCACCGGCATCGTCTCCGAGTACGTCGAGCGGCTGCAGAAGCTGGGCCTGGCGATCGTCCCGCCGGCCGATGACCGCAAGACCTCCGAGGAACTGTGGAACAAGTGGGGCCGCTACGGCACCTTCGACTTCCACTCCCACACCACCCCCAAGCCGGTTTGCTACGCCGCAGCCTTCGACCCGGACGGCTGGAAGCGTGTCTCCAACGACCTCGTCCGCGAGGCCGGCGTCAACCTGCGCCTGCACTCCTGGTTCTCCCGCCCCATCGTGGACAACGGCGTCATGAAGGGCGTGATCTGCGAGACCAAGTCCGGCCCGCAGGCCTTCATGGCCGACATCGTCATCGACACCACCGGCGACATCGACGTCGCCTCCCGGGCCGGCGCCAGCTACGTCAAGGACAGCTACCTCACCACGCTCGTCTTCCGCCTGGGCAACGTCGACACCAACGCCGCGGAGGCCTTCGAACAGGCCAACCCGAAGGAAGCCCGCGCCATCAACCGCAAGATCAAGCGCCTCCTCGGCGGCGCCTGGGAACTGTGGTGGCTCAAGACCCCCATCGACGGCGTCGTCTGGTGCAACGCACCCCACATGACCGGGTTCGACGGCGTCGACCCGGCGGACATGACGGCCGCCGAGTTCGCCGCACGGGACCGCATCACCGAGGCCGTGAACTACGTCCGCGCCAACCTGCCCGGCTTCGAGAACTGCTACATGCTCGACGTCGCGTCCCAGATGGGCGTGCGCCAGACCCGCCTGCTCGAAGGCGAGTACGTCATGACCAAGGAAGATGTCACCTCCCGCCGCCACTTCGCCGACACCGTGGCCCGCGGCCGCGACTACTACTACCCCTTCCGCTCCCTGCTGCCCAAGGAAGTGGACCAGCTGCTCGTCGCCGGCCGGCACTACTCCGCCACCCCCGAGGCCCAGAAGATGTCCCGCGAGATCCCGCCCTGCATGGCCATGGGCCAGGCAGTCGGCGTCGCCGCCGCCCTGGCGATCCAGAACGGCACCCTCGTCCGCGACGTCTCCGCCCTGGACATCCAGCAGGGCATGCGCCGGCACGGCGCCGACCCGGGCGACGTCCCGTCGTCGAACGCCACCCTTGACATGGACGCGGTGGTGGGGGCATGAGCACCGTCATCGACGACCTGCTGTCAGGCACGACGGCGGCAACCGCCGCCGCTGAGGCCGGCACCCCGCTCCCGCTCGAGGGAATCAAAATCGTGGACTTCACCCAGGTGTTCATGGGCCCGTCCTGCACCCAGCTGCTGGGCGACTACGGCGCGGACATCATCAAGGTGGAACGCCCCGGCGCCGGAGACATCTCCCGCAACTCGTTCCCGGACAAGGACGGCCAGGACAACCCGATCTTCCTGTCCATCAACCGGAACAAGCGCAGCATCTCCGTGGACACCCGCACCGATGAGGGCAAAGCCGTCCTCCGCCGGCTGCTCGCCGACGCCGACGTCGTGGTCAGCAACTTCCGTTCCGGCGTGATGGAGCGGATGGGCTTCGGCTACGAGGACCTCAAGGAGCAGAACCCGGGCATCATCTGGGCCTCCGGCACCGGCTTCGGCCCCGAGGGCCCCTACTCGCACAAGGGTGGCCAGGACGCGATCGCCCAGGCCTACTCCGGCGTCATGTGGCGGCGCGAGTCCGATGACATGAAACCGGCCATCTACCCCACCACGCTGTGCGACTACATCACGGGCATGCACCTCATGCAGGGCATCCTGCTGGCACTGCGCACCCGCGAGTCCGCCGGCGTCGGGCAGAAGGTGGAGGTGACCATGTACGACTCCATGCTGCACCTGCAGATGCAGGAGGCCTGCATGCAGCTCAACCGCGGCTACGAGGTCAACTGGGGCGCCATGCCGCTCAGCGGCGTCTTTGAAACCACCGACGGCGCCGTCTGCATGGTGGGCGGCTTCACCCCGGACCCGCTGCTGCGCATTTCCGAGGCCCTGGGCCTGGACGAGGACCTCACGCTGCGGCCCGAGTTCGCCAACCTCGAACAGCAGTTCAAGCACAAGCCGGCACTGCAGGCGATCTTCCGCGAGCGCATGGCCACCAACACCACCGAATACTGGACCACCCGGCTCGAAGACCAGGGGCTGCTCAACGCCCCGGTCCACACCCTGGAACAGACCCTGGCCGATGCGCAGACACACGCCAACAACATGATCGTCGAGGCCGAACACCCCGGCGTCGGCACCGTGAAGATGCTCAACGCACCCATCCGGCTCTCCGCCACCCCGCCCACCATCCGCCGGGTGGCCCCGCGCCTCGGCGAACACAACGTCGAGGTGCTGTTGGAGAACGGGTTCGACGCCGAGACCATCGAGCGCCTGCAGCAGCTGGGGGTCCTTCGGTGACCGCCGTTTCAGAGGCCGGGACGACCGCCTCGGTTCCCACCGCCGTTGACCAGGTCACCCTGACCATCGAGAACCACGTCGCTACCGTGGTCATCGACCGCCAGCACGTGCTCAACGCCGTCGACGGCGGCGCGCAGGCCCGGCTCAACGAGATCTGGGACCAGCTCGAAGCCGATCCGGACGTCCGCGCCGTGGTCATCACCGGCGCCGGGACCCGGGCCTTCTGCGTCGGCGCGGACATGTCCGCCTCCGCCGTGGACAAGACCGGGCTCGAATACTGGGCCGGTCTGGACCCGAACGGGTTCGGCGGGCTCAGCCTGCGCACCACGCTGGACATCCCGGTGATCGCCCGGGTCAACGGTTATGCGCTCGGCGGCGGCATGGAGATCGTGCTCGGCGCGGACATCGTAATCGCCGCGGACACGGCCCGCTTCGGGCTGACGGAACCGCGCGTCGGGCGTCTGGCGCTCGACGGCGGCATCCACCAGCTGGTGCGCCGGATCCCGTACACCCAGGCAATGGGCATGCTCCTGACCGGGCGGAAGGCCGAGGCCACCGAGATGCAGTCCATGGGCCTGGTCAATGAGGTGGTCCCCGCGGACCAGCTCGACGCCGCGGTACAGCGCTGGCTGGACCAGATCCTCGCCTGCGCCCCCACCTCGGTCCGGGCGGTCAAGCAGATGGTCACGCAGACCGCGCACCTGACCGCCGCCGAGGCCCGCGGCCTCCGGCTCCCCGCCCTCATGGCGGCGCTGGACAGCGAAGACTCCGCCGAGGGCGTCCGCGCCTTCCAGGAGAAGCGCGCCCCGCACTGGCCGGGACGCTAGCCGTTCCACGGCCCGATATTTAGCCGCTCGAAGAACAACAAGAGCTTAGAAGGAGAAACCAATGCGGGAGTCACTGACACCCGGCGTGTGGGGCGTCGTCGCCACACCGTTCCAGGGCAGCACCCTGGATGTCGACACGGACAGCCTGGCCGGGCTCGTGAGCTACTACGAGTCGATCGGCGCCACGGGACTCACGGTCCTGGGCGTGTTCGGCGAGGCCGCGGCCCTGACGGCGGCCGAGCGCAGCCTGGTCCTGGAAGTGGTCATGGAGGAAACGCGCCTGCCCCTCGTGGTGGGAGTGACTTCCCTCTTCACCGGCACGGCCGTCGATGAAATCCGTTCCATCCAGGCCGCCACCGGGGACCGGCTGTCGGCAGTCATGGTCCAGGCCAACTCCGCCACCCCCGGTGTGGTCATCGCGCACCTGAACGCCATCCACCACTCCACCGGCGCCAACGTGGTGCTGCAGGACTACCCGCTGGCCAGCGGCGTCCACATCAGCACCGAGGCGCTCATTTCCGTGGTGCAGGCCTGCGGCTTCGTCACCGCGGTCAAGGCCGAGGCCCCGCCCACGTCCGTGGCGATCGGGCACCTCACCGCAGCCCTCGACGTCTCTGTCTTCGGCGGCCTCGGCGGCCAGGGGCTGCTGGACGAGCTCATGGCCGGCGCCGCGGGGGCGATGACCGGTTTCTCCTACCCGGAAGCGCTCATCGCCTGCGTGCAGGCCTGGCAGAAAGACGGCTACGAGGCCGCCCGCGATGCCCTGCTGCCCTACCTGCCGCTGATCAACTTCGAGCAGCAGGCGAAAATCGCGCTGGCGATCCGCAAGGAATGCCTGCACCAGCGCGGACTCATTGCCGACGCCGGCGTCCGGGCACCGGCCGCGGTGTTCCCGGAGGTTCTCCGGACCGGGCTGCGCACGCACCTGGCCGAGGCCGCCGAGGCCCTCGGCCAGAACCCGGCCGCCGTGCTGACCACGGCGGGGAGGAACTGATGGATTTCGGAATCAGCGGAAAGACCGCCTTTGTGGCCGCCTCGACCGGCGGCCTGGGCCTCGCCATCGCCCGGGCCCTCGCCGCCGAAGGCGTCCGGGTGGCCATCACCGGCCGGCGCGAAGTCCGCGCCAAGGAGATCGTGGCCGAACTGACGGACGCCTACGGACCGGGCGCCGTCGCCATCGAAGCGGACCTCAGCACCGCCGAAGGCGTGGCCGCAGCCGTCGAACAGACAGTCGCGGAACTCGGGCCCATCGACATCCTGGTCCTCAACGGTCCCGGGCCGAAGCCCGGCGCGGCCGCCACGCTCGGCGCGGACGACATCGCCGCGGCGTTCGAACAACTCGTCAAACCGCACCACGCCCTGGTCTCGCACATCCTGCCGGGCATGCGGGAACGGCGCTGGGGCCGGATCCTGGCCGTCGGGTCGAGCGGCGTCGTGGCACCGCTGCCGAACCTGGCCGTGTCCAACACCGGCCGCGCGGCGCTGGCCGGCTACCTCAAGACCCTCGCCGCCGAGGTGGCGCTGGACGCCGTCACGGTCAACATGCTCCTTCCCGGACGCATCGCCACGGACCGGGTCGCGGAACTGGACCAGGCCGCCGCCAAACGGCGCGGCACCACGCCCGAGGAAATCCAGCTCGAATCCCGCAAGACCATCCCCGCCCGCCGCTACGGCGAACCCGAGGAATTCGGCGCCGCCGCGGCGTTCCTCTGCAGCGCCCCGGCCTCCTACATCACCGGCGTGGCACTGCGCTGCGACGGCGGCCTGATCCGCGGGCTCTAGCCACAGGCGCTGAACGCTCAGCACACACCCTGCTCCGACTCTCACGAAGGAACACCATGACTTCCACCGACACAGACACCTCAACCGCAACAGCCCGGGACCTTCTCACCGCCCGGCACCTGATCAACGGCGAATGGCTCGGCGGGGCGGACACCGAGCGGATGAACCCGGCCCGCCCGGGCGAACTCGCCGCCCTCTCCCCCAGCGGCACCGCAGCCGACGTCGACGCCGCCATCACCGCCGCCGCCGCCGCGCAGCCAGCCTGGGCAGCACTGCCCGCCCCGTCGCGCGGCGCGATCCTGATGGCCGCCGGCAACCTGCTCCTGGAGCGCCAGACCGCCATCGCCGAGGACCTCGTCCGTGAAGAGGGCAAGACCCTCGCCGAGGCCAAGGGCGAGGTCAAGCGCGCCTCCGACGTGCTGCGTTTCTTCGGTTCCCTCGGCTGGGCCGCCACCGGCGAGGTGCTGCCCAGCGGCCTGCCGGACACCACCATCACCACCCGCCGCGAGGCTCTCGGCGTCGTCGGGCTCATCACGCCGTGGAACTTCCCCATCGCCATCCCGGCCTGGAAGTCCGCCCCTGCATTGATCAGCGGCAACGCCGTGGTCATCAAGCCGGCCGAGCTCACCCCGCTCTCCGCCACGCACCTGGCCCGCGCCCTGCAGGACGCCGGGCTGCCCGCCGGCGTGTTCAACGTGGTCCACGGCAAGGGCCGCGTGGTGGGCGACGCCCTGGCCCGCGATCCCCGCATCGCCGGGTTGTCCTTCACCGGCTCCACCAACGTCGGGCTCGGGCTGCAGGAGATCCTCAACGCCCGCCGCGCCCGGGTCCAGCTGGAAATGGGCGGCAAGAACGGCGTGCTGGTCCTGGACGACGCCGATCCCCGCAAGGCTGCCCAGGTGGTGGCGGCCGGCGCGTTCGGCCTCACCGGCCAGGCCTGCACCGCCACGTCCCGCGTCTACGTGACGCCCGGCATCCGCGAGGAATTCCTGGCGGCCCTCACCGAGGAAGCCGCGCAGTACACCGCCGGCGACGGCCTCGAGGCCGCAAGGATGGGCGCCGTGGTGAGCAGCCAGCAGTTCGAACAGAACCAGGCCGCGGTGCGCACCGCCGTCGAACGCGGCGCCACGCTGCTGCACGGCGAGTACGACGGCGGCACGGACGCCGGGTTCCTCTTCCCGGCCGCCATCCTCACGGACCTGCCCTTCGACGACGCCGCCGTGACCGAAGAGATCTTCGGACCCGTCGTGGCCGTCCTCGAGGTCCCGGACTACGAGGCCGGGCTCGCCGCGATCAACGACTCCCGCTACGGCCTGACCGCCGGGATCTGCACCGACTCCCTGGCGTTCTCCACGGACTTCGCCGCCCGCGCCCAGGCCGGCGTCATCAAGGTCAACCGTCCGACGGCGGGCCTGGACCTGAACGTGCCGTTCGGCGGCGTCAAGGACTCCTCCACCAACACGTTCCGCGAGCAGGGGAAGTCCGCACTGGACTTCTTCACGTGGGGCAAGACCGTCTACACGGGTGTGTAGCCAGCCATGACGTACGTGATCGCCCAGCCCTGTGTGGATGTCAAGGACAAGGCCTGCATCGACGAATGCCCGGTGGACTGCATCTATGAGGGTGAACGCTCGCTCTATATCCACCCGTCCGAATGCGTGGACTGCGGCGCCTGCGATCCCGTCTGCCCGGTCGAGGCGATCTACTACTCGGACGATGTCCCGGACGGGTGGGCCGACTACGTGCGCGCCAACGTGGAGTTCTTCGAGGAACTGGGGTCGCCGCAGGGCGCCTCAGCCCTCGGAAACCTGCACCGCGACCACCCGGTGGTGGCGCGTGCGCCTCTAGGCGCACGCGCCGTCGGCTGAGCCCGTGACTGAACTGGCTGATGACCGGGGACAACCGTTCCCTACCCCTCCCTTTTCTCCCGTTGGAACGCCCTCACTGCTTCGCTCACTGTTGGGTAGAAATGTTCGGGAGAGAAGCGGGCGCCCATGCCGTACTGCAACAATCTGTCTTTGACCGGGTCTTTGAGCTCGGCGAACACCAGGTCCACGCCGTGCCGGTCCAGCCATTCGTCAAGCTGCACCAACTCGTCCAGTGCAGTCGTGTCGATTCCCGTCACTGGTTCTGCCGCCAGCACCACGCGTTCTATGCCGTCCCCCGCCTGGTCCAGTTCGTTGCGCACGAAGGACCCCAACAAGGCGCCGTTGCCGAAGAACAGCGGTGCGTCGAAGCGCAGGATCAACAGGCCGGGGATGCGTTCCCCTTCCGGATGACGGCTCACGTCGTGGTACCCCGGAACCCCGGGCACGTCCACCAGTTCAGCACGGTAGGGGTCCCAGGCCTGCCGTAGGAAGTCCAGAATTGCCAAGCCGATGGCAACGGCGATGCCCGGGAGGACGCCCAGTATGGTCACCCCCAGGAAGGCCGCGAGCATCACCAACGATTCACTGCGGCTCATGCCGATGAGCCGTCGCACACCGGCCGGGTCGGCTATTGCGGCGGCTGCGGCGATGACAATGGCTGCAAGGGTTGTGGCCGGCAGGAACTCGGTGACGCCAGGCGCCACAAGCATGAAGCCGAGCACCAGGACGGCGCCTACGGCCCCCGTGAGCTGGGATTTCGCCCCGGACTCGACTGCCACCGGCGTGCGGGACGTGCTGGCCGACACCGGGAAGCCACCGAGCAGCCCGGTGGCAGCGTTCGCCGCGCCCAAGGCTGCCATTTCGTGGTTGCCGGATACCCTGCCGTCCTCTGCGGCCGCCAGGGATTGTGCCAGGGTTCCGGTATCAACGAAGACGATGAGGGCGATCGCGGCGGCGGCGGGCAACAGTGTCAGAACGTCGGCCCAGCCAATTCCGCCCAGGGCCGGTGCAGGGAGCCCCTGCGGGAGGGCACCAGTGACCTTCAAACGCTCTTGGAGTCCCAGCACGGCCACGGCGATGCAGGACACAACCACCGCAATGAGCACGCCCGGAACCTTCCATTTCAGCCGGCGGGGAACCCAGATGAGCGCCAGCGAGACCAAGCCGAGCAGTAGTGCCGTCAAATTGGTCTCGCCGGCAAGCACCTTCGGCACGGCGGCGATGAGTTTTTCCCAGGGTGTACCGCCTTCCACGGAGATCCCCAGGAGGGTGGGAAGCTGGGACACGGCCACCAGCAAGGCGATGCCGTTGAGATAGCCGAGCCGGATGGGCTTCGACAGCAGTCCACTGACGATTCCCAACCTCAGCACTGAGCCGAGCAGCAAGATGCCGCCAATCAGTATGGCGAGGAGACCGGCCAGGGCCACGGATTTCTGCTCGTTATCCGCGGCCAAGGGAATCAAGGCTGCCACGATCATCGGAGCGAGCGCGGAATCCGGGCCCAGCACCAGCACACGCGATGGCCCGACTGCCGCGTAGACAAGCAGGGGAACTACCGTGGCGTACAGGCCGGTCACCGGTGGAAGGCCGGCGGCCTGGGCGTACGCCATGCCAGCTGGGACCAAGATCGCGAAGAGCGCGGCGCCCGCCACCAAGTCGTGGCGCAGCCACTCGATCCTGTAGCCACGCAGGGCCGGCGGGACCGCCCAGAATGCAGTCCTTCCGGATCGGCGCATCTTCTGATCATGTCCCATCACGCCGCTGCTCGCCATCCATCATCGGGCGACCCCAGCCTTGCGCAGATAACTGTGAGCTGCCGGTTTGACGCTGGTGAAAACTGACCCGGATGGGCCGCCAATCAGCTCGATCGCATGGCCGCGATTCACGGGCTAATCGGGCCGATCCGGGTGTCAGTCTTTTTTCAGTTTCTCGGCGAGCATCACGAGGATTCCGCTGGGACCTCGGAGGTAGGTGAGTTTGTAGACGTCACCGTAGGTCGCCACACCGCGTAGCGGACGGCATCCGTGCTTCGCAGCTACCTCAAGGGCCTCGTCGATGTCGTCAACCGAGAAGGCCACGCGGTGCATGCCGATGTCGTTGGGACGGGTTGGGTTCGACTCGATCGCTTTAGGGTGGATGTACTCGAAGAGCTCAAGTCGACCATGACCGTCCGGGGTCTGGAGCATCGCAATCTTGGCATGGTTGCCATCAAGTCCGACGGCAGTGTCGGTCCACTCGCCGCTGACGGTATCACGGCCGACGACGGTGAGACCGAGGTCGGTGAAAAAGGCGATTGTTGCTTCGAGGTCACGAACCGCAATACCGACGTTTTCAAGTTTGATGGCCATGCGTTGAAGCTACCAAGACGGACCGACTAGCTCCAGTGCCGGGCCGGATTATGGTCAGAGTGTCTTCGTAGTGAAGAGAGAATCGCCATGGATTTCGTCAGGTTCTACTTGCCCGGTTTCGACAAATCCGAGTTTGGCCAGCACACGGCGTGACGCGGTGTTCCAGTCACGGACTGTAGCCCACAGGCGTCGGTAGCCCGACGCCTGCGCCCGCTGGAGGACGGTCCACGAGGCCTCGGTCGCAAACCCCTGGCGCCAGACTTCGCGGAGGAACTCGAACGCGAGTTCTGGCTCTCCAACCCGTCCGTGCTCGTTGGGAATCAGCCCGCAGTAGCCGATGACCTGCCCCGAACTCTTTTGCTCTGCGGCCAGCAACCCAGGGAAGGGGTGTCGGCTATCACGACGGATCCGGTCCTCGATATCTTCCAGCGTGGGGTGACCATCGGGACTGATGCGACGATGCGGAGGGACGCGAGGATCGCGCTCGGTCCACAGCTCGCGCAGGACGGCGGCATCAGACACCCGCCATGGCCGCAGCAGCAGCCGATCCGTTTCGAAGACGACCTCGATCCGAGGTACTCGCGCGTGGTCCACAGCGATAATTATGGATGATCGAAGGCTTTGAGCCCGCTGCGCCGGTTGCCCGCGATCTCGGAATGTCGCAAGCAACGTCGAATCCATACCCGTGACTTATGGCTCTGGTCGACTGATGTCTGCCTGAGGACCATCACAAGCATTAGGACTGTGCCTGGCTGGGGGCGTTTTCCTGCCCTGACTGCACTCCCGACCTGCAAGAAGGACCCTCATGCCGATGGTCTGGATCCGCGAAAAATCCCGCCGGTTCACGGCCGCAATCCTCGCCGTCGTGCTTACAGCCGCCCTCGGCGGCTGCGTCCCCGGGCCGAAACCGCCGGCGCCGGCGCCGCCCGATTCCGGCTACCGGGCCGTGCTCGAACAGTTCGGCAGGAGATTGCTCGACGAGGGCGCCCCGGCCGTCCTCATCCAGGTCCGCGTGGGCGGGGACGAGTGGTCCGCGGCCTACGGGGTCCGAAACCTGAACAGCCCGTCCCGGGCCGAGATAACGGACCCGGTGCACATCGGCGGGGTCACCAAGTCCATGGTGGCCGTCTGCGTGCTCAAACTGGCCGAGGAGGGCCGGCTGGAACTGGACGCGCCGGTCAGCACCTACCTGCCGGAGTTCAACAAGGTGATGCACCCGCCGGGACCGGTCACGGTCCGCCAGCTGCTGCAGCACCGCTCCGGCATGCCGTCGGTGGACGGGCCGTTGTTCGATCCGGCCACAGTGCGCGAAGCCCTGACCACCAAGGTGAGCCTGGCGGATCTGCTGGCCATGGCGGGGCGGATCTCCTGGCAGGCGAAGCTGGCCCAGGGATTTGAGTACTCCAACTCGAATTACATTGCCCTGGCGCTGATCGTCGAGCGCCTCAGCGGCCGGCGGATCGGCGAGGTGATCAGCACCGACATCATCGAGCCGCTGGGTTTGAGCCAGACCTTGATGACGGCGGCCGGGCCGGCGCCGTCGTCCATGGTCCACGGCTACATCGCGCTGGACCGCAAACAACTGGACGTCACCTATCCGGCCGCCCAGATCGACAACGCCGCGGGCGGCATGGTGTCCTCCGTGGCGGACGTGAATACGTTCTACCGCGCGCTGCTGCAGAACAAGCTGCTCAAGCCGGCGACGATCACGCAAATGGAGAGCCCGCTCTACGCCAGGTACGGACTCGGCGTGGTCCGCTGGAACGATCTGTGCACCAACGACTTCTACTACGGCCATCCCGGCGACGTGCCCGGCTACGGCACCATCACCATGACCAGCGCGGACGGAACCCGGCAGCTCACCATGGCCGTGGCCTACCCGCCGGAACCGCTCCCACGCGGGGACACCCACATTCTGCACCAAATGGAGTCCATCGCGGAGGACACCCTCAACGCCACGTGCATGACCGGGCCGACCGGGCCGCTCAACAATGCCGCAGGCAGTCCGGGCACTGCGACAATGGGCAGATGACAGCAATCATCCTCGTCTGGGACCCCGACGAATGGAACGATTGGACCTACCCGGCCGTGCTGGAAGAGGTCGCCGAAACCGGCCGGCACCTGGCCAGCTGGGACGTCGGGACCTCTCTCGACAGCGGAGCCGGCAACGCGGCCGGAACGGACGCGTGGCTGGTGCTCCAGGGCCGCCACGGACGCGGCCTGATCGGCCACGGCATCATCGTCGCGGAACGGCCGGCTCCCCGCGTCCAGGCACCGGACTCCGCGAGCGCCGCTCGGACCGGCGTACCGGCCGGCGCGCAGGCCGACGCACAGCCCGGCGCACAGGCCCCGTCCCCGCTCTACGTCCAGGTGGACTTCGACGCCCTCCTGCCCGCCGGCGACCAGATCCCGACCGGGGTCCTCGCCGAGGCCGTGCCCGGCATCGACTGGGAAGCCCTTCATGGTCCCGCGCTGGCCGTCGACCCCGCCGTCGAGCCCCTGCTCCGCGGCCTCTGGGGTGAGTTTGGCCCGGTGCCGGCTGACCCCACGCAGCCCGTGCCCGGCACCGTCCCGGCGGCGGCGGTCACCCGGGTCGAAGTAAACAAGTACGAACACAGTCCGGACGCCCGACGGGTCTGCGTCGCCCACCACGGGACCAGCTGCGCCGCGTGCGGATTCTCGTTTGAAATCGCCTACGGCGAGATCGGCAAAGACTTCATCCCGGTCCACCACCTGGTCCCGGTGTCACAGCTGGGCAGCGGGTATGAACTGGACCCCATCACAGACCTCGTCCCGCTCTGCGCCAACTGCCACGCCATGGCGCACCACGGGGTACGGACCCCGCGCAGCGTCGCGGAGCTGCGCCGGATCATGGCCGCCGCCGGGTTCCTGACCGGACAGTCCGTGACCCCGGAGCAGCTCCAGGCCCAGCAGGACGCCCGGCGGATCCTGGAACAGCACTAACAGCCCTAACAGCAGGGGCAGCAGCAGCCGGCTCAGGCGGACCACACCTCGCGGAACTTGCCGCTCCGGTCCGGCCGGGGCGGCTCATCGCTAAAGCGGACGTCGACGCCGGCGGCGCCCTGGGCCGCGAAGAACGCACCCAGGCGCTCCCCCACCGCCGTCCGCACGGCCGTCGTCGCGGCATCCGGCCAGAGCTCGAGCCGCACGGTGAGCGAGCGCGGCCCGGTGCGGATCGCCTGGAACCGGCGGACGCCGGCGGCCTCCTCGATCACCGTGCCCAGCGCCAACGGCAGCACGGTGACCACTTTCCCGTCCGACCCTGCACCGTCCGCCACTGCCCCGTCCGGCACTGCACCGTCCAACCCTGGACCGTCCAACCTTGTGCCGTCCAACGTTGCCTTGTCGGCGGCAGCGAAGCTCAGCACGTCGCCGCTGCGGCCCTCGACCCGCAGCGTGGGAAACGGGCTGCCGCAGGCGCACGGGCCGGCAGCCAGCTGCACCCGGTCGCCAAGGTTGTACCGGATGAGTGGCTGGACCCGGTTGGCCAGGTTGGTGACCAGCACCGTGTGGGAGAGTTCGCCCGGCGGGACGGGCCGGAAGGCGTCGTCCACTGGTTCCACGATGTTCCAGTCCGCGTTGACGTGCAGCAGCCCCTGCCGGCAGCGGCTGGTCAGGGCGAGCGCCTCCGAGGCAAGGTATCGCTCAGTGACCCGGCAGCCGAGGGCCGCCTCGATCTCGGCCGCTGCGTGGGCTGCCAGGCTCTCTCCGGACGCGACCGCCAGGAGCGGATGAATCCGTAGCCGTCCCGCCTTCTGTTCGGCGGCCAATTGCACCATGGCGCTCGGATACCCGTAAAGCACTGTCGGCTGGAAGTCGTTGAGGTCCGCCACGAGGTCCCGGAGCGGCCCGAGCACGGAGAATACGCGCACCCGGCGGGCGATGCGGGGGCTGCGCCGCCGCGCGGATTCGGTCAGCACGACGCCGGCAAAGTGGTCCCCGTCCGCAATCAGCGCCGCGGCCCGCAGTCCCCGGTGCAGGAAAGCCCGCGCCTCCTTGGCCGCCATCAGGGTCCGCCGTTCGCGGATCGGGCCCAGGAGACTGGCCACCAGCTGCGAGGTCCGGTCATGGACCAGGACCGCGGGTTCACCGGTGGACCCCGACGTCGTCACCACGAGGTACTGTCCGCGGTAGAGGCCGCCGATCCGCGACTGGTCATCGAGCAGGTCTTGCTTCAGCCCGGCGAGCGTGATGTGGGGATCCGTCACCCAGTCATCGAAGTTCTCCACGAGCTCGCGCTTGCCCACCGGGGGCAGCTCCCCTAAATACCTGCCCAGATCCTTAGCCCGGTCCATGGCTGAGTCCGGGACCACGTCCGGGACGTCCCGGTACAGCCTGCGGAAGAAGGGCGAAGAGGACCGTGCGCACTCAACCAGCGCAGCGAGCCGGTCGCGCTGCCGGCGGTCGATCTCATCCTGGCTTGCCCGACCGGCCCGCCAGATGTCCCACGCGATCCCGGCCGTCCGTGTCATCCCGAGAGGAGAGCCGCGCATCACCCATCACCCGTTCACGGGTCCGGTACCCCTGGCGTCTGCCCTTCCCGTTCGTCCCTGAAGGCACGCTCATCCGCCCTTCAAAGCCCGCACCCTCTTCCACGCTGGCACGGCGGTGGAGGCTCCCAACAGGGGCTTTAGGCACCGGCGGGACCTGGGCGTATGCCCGGACATCGTCGAATTGCTGGACTCCCGGCCGGAAGCACCACAGACTGTGTACAACAGCTGGCTGGGCGGCGTGGGAATTCCTGCCTCCAGGCCGGCCGGGGACTACCAGCAGCATCGTTTGGGGCTTTGCTTAATTTCTTTTCCACCGCCGTGAAAGGACCTGGTTATGCCGGACTTGTCATTTTTGTATCCGCTCATTTCGATCATCCTGGGGGCGGTCGCCGTCGTCGGCGTCATCTGGGTGGCAACAAAACTGATGTGGAAGGTGGCGGAACCGAACGAGGCCCTCATTATCTCCGGCCTGACGCGCGGCACGCTGGAAACCCGTGAGGGGATGGACTTCAAGATCGTCACGGGCAAGGGGGCCCTGGTGCTGCCGGGCCTGCAGACGGTGCGGCCGCTGTCCCTGACGCTGAACGAAACCGAACTCAAGGTCTCCTGCGTCACCTCCCAGGGCATCCAGGTGATTGTCGACGGCGTGGTCATCTACAAGATCGGCGATGCCCCGCCGTTCATTGCCAACGCCGCGCGCCGGTTCCTGGGCCAGCAGCCCAAGATGGAAAGCCAGGTGTACAACGTCTTCGAAGGCCACCTGCGTTCGATCATCGGCAGCATGACGGTCGAGGAAATCATCCGCGAGCGCGACAAGCTGGCCTCCCAGGTCCGCAGCGCCAGCGGCGTGGAAATGGAGAAGCTGGGCCTCGTCGTCGACTCGCTGCAGATCAAGGACCTCCAGGACCCCACGGGCTACATCCAGAACATCGCCAAACCGCACATCGCCATGGTCAAGATGGAGGCCCGCATCGCGGAGGCCACCCGGAACCGCGAGGCGGCGGAAAAGGAAGCGGAGGCCGAGGCCTTGATTGCCGATGCCCGGAGCTTGTCCGCCATCCGGCAGTCCGAGGCGCAGGCCAATGCCGAGCGCGCCAAGGCGAACGCGGCCCAGGCCGGGCCACTGGCCGACGCCACGGCGCGCCAGCAGGTGGTGGTCCAGGAAACCGAGGTGGCCAAGCTCGAGGCCGACCGGGAGGAACAAAAACTGCAGACCACCGTCCGCAAGCCCGCCGACGCGAGGGCCTACGCCAAGCGCACCGACGCGGAAGGCCAGAAATCCGCGGACATCAGCGCTGCCGAGGCGCTGGCCCGGCGCACCGAGCTCGAGGCCCAGGCCAACGCCCGGCGGACCGAGGTGCAGGCCCAGGCGAACGCGACGGCGGCAGCAGCCGCGGCCGGGGCCACCAAGGTCACCGGTGAGGCCGAGGCCGCCGCCACGAAGGCCCGCGGCGATGCCGCCGCCTCCGCCATCAAAGCCAAGGCACTGGCAGAGGCAGATGGCATCAAGGCCCGCGCCGAAGCACTGGGCACCAACCAGGACGCCGTCATCTCCCAGCAGCTCGCCGAGAACATGCCGGCGATCGTGGCGGCGGCGGCCGAGCCGTTCGCGCACGTCGGCCAGATGACCGTTCTCAACGGCGGCGAAGGGGTCAACCGGATGATCGGCGGGATTTTGGCACAGGTGGGCGACTACCTCCCGGCGCTCTCCACGGCCCTCAAAAACACCCGGGATGGCGGCAAACGGCCGGCGAAGGCGCCTGAGGCGTAGGGGCGGGAATGCGCGCGGAGAGCCGGAGGACCTGATGTACTGGGATTCTGATGTACTGGGGTTCTGATGCATAAGGATGTTGACCGGAGCCTGACCGGAAAGATCGGCCGCGTCACCGGACGGATCGGCCCGGGCACCATCGGCGAGGTCATGCTGCCGGTCCGCGGCGGAACCAGTGCGTTCCACGCGCACCCCTTCGATAAGACCAGCGTTTTCGCCGTGGGCGAGCAGGTCCTGGTCATCTATTTTGAACCGCCGCAGACGGTGTTTGTGGACGAACTTCCGGATGTCCTCAAGGCCGATTGACCCTCTGGACGGTAGGAGGCGACGGGCGTATTCTGAAGTTCCGTAGCCTCTGGAGGTATTTCTGATGGAAGGCAACAAGCGTGCGCGTTGCGGTCCGGTTTCCGGCATCCGTGCCCGCTTCCCGGTCGGCAACTGGCCCGACCCGCTGTAGCTCGACTTTCGTCATGCCATCCGGCACCGCTGCTTCGTAGGGTTTGCGCCGTGGACGCATGGCCGCGATGAACTGCGCCCACGAGAGGGTGCCTGACTAGTTCCCGGCAACCGTCCGCCTATCCGCGCGCCCTGTGGCGGTTCCCTCCTGAGTTCGCCCACCTGTTTACCCACTCTTCCCCTCCCGGCCACGCCTGCTCCCCCGCACCGCAAACCGCCGCCCGCACCGTGGAGGGGTGAGGATCGCAATCGTCGCCGAATCATTCCTGCCGCTCATGAACGGGGTCACCCACTCCATCCTGCGCGTGCTGGAGCATCTGCACGAGCGCGGGGACGAGGTGCTGGTAATCGCACCGTCCACGCAGGACACGGATGTACAGGACGAGGTCTATGGCGCCCACGTCCTCCGGCTCCCCTCGGTCCCGCTGGCCGGCTACGCGAATCTGCGGGTGGCGATGGGCGGTGTGTATCGGGTCAAGCGAATCCTTGCCGACTACGCGCCCGACGTCGTGCACCTCGCGTCCCCGTTCGTGCTCGGCTGGCGGGCAGCGCAGGCCGCCCACCAGCTCGGCATCCCCACGGTCGCCATCTACCAGACCGAGGTCCCCGGCTATGCGGGCCGCTACGGCGTCCCCTTCCTGGAGAACTGGGCCTGGAACCGGGTGGACCAGATCCACCTGCTGGCCTCGCGCACCCTGGTCCCTTCCACGTTCGCGCTCAACCAGCTCCGCGGCCGCGGCATTCCGCGCGTGGACATGTGGCGGCGCGGCGTGGACACGCAGCGGTTCAACCCCGCGAAGCGCGACGCCGGCTGGCGGGCTGCCGTGGCGCCCGGCGGCGAGCGCCTCATCGGCTACGTGGGCCGGCTGGCGGCCGAGAAGCAGGTGGAGGATCTGGCGGTGCTGGCGGATGTTCCCGGGACCCGGCTGGTGATCATCGGCGACGGGCCCCAGCGGGCCGCCCTGGAAGCTGCCCTGCCGCGGGCGGTCTTCACCGGTTTCCTCGGCGGCGACCACCTCGCCCGGGCCGTGGCCTCCTTCGATCTCTTCGTCCATCCCGGCGAGTTCGAGACCTTTTGCCAGACCATCCAGGAGGCCATGGCGTCCGGGGTGCCGGTGGTGGCCACGGGCCGCGGCGGCCCGCTGGACCTCGTGGAGAACTCGCGGACCGGCTGGCTGTACGAGCCCGGCGACCTCGCCGGGTTCCGTGCCCGGGTGATGGACCTGATGGGCGACGACGCCAAGCGCCGAGCGTTCGCCGTGGCCGCGCACGCCTCGGTCCAGGGCCGGACGTGGTCCGTGCTCGGCGCCGAACTCGTTGGCCACTACAGGGCCGTGATCGGCGAGTCCCAGGTGGGCCGCTCCCCCCGCGTTGCCCTATCACTTAGGGCTGCCAAACCGGGGTTTTAAGCACCCTAGGTGATAGCGCAACTGGGCGGTTGGTCCTCCGCCACGGACACGGATTCGGCCCCGCCCACGTGTTGACACCCTCTTGACACCCAAGGGAGGCTTCCGGCGCCTATGATTTCCCGATGGGAGGGTTCTAAATGTCTCGTTGGTGGTCTCAGGTTCGCACGGCGGTAGCCGGGTGACGGCGTCGTCGTACCCGGAGGAAGCCCCCGGCACAGTCCCAACGACAGTCCCCCAGGAAGTATCCGCCGCGGTCCCGGGCTACGGGGACCTGGTGGAATCCAGCCCCGACGCCCTGCTGGTGGTGGCCGAGGACGGGACCATCAGGATGGTCAACACCGCCGCGGAGCGCATGTTCGGGTACGTTCGCGAGGAACTCGTGGGCTCGGACCACCGCATGCTCCTGGCCGAGGGGTTCCGGAACGGCCTCGAGCGGCTGTTCTTCAACCTCCGCCGCGGCGCCCACCCCGACGGCGACGCCGCTGCCGCCGAAACTGACACTGACACTGCTCCCGTGGAGGCTTACGGGGTGCGGCGGGACGGTACGGAGTTCCAGGCCGAGGTGGCCGGATCTATTTTCTTCACCGGTACAGGCGCCCGGGACGGGACTGGTAAAGGGACCGCGAGCATGATCGCCGCGGTCCGGGACACCTCGCACCGGCCGGAGAACGATGACAGCCTCCGCGAGGCCATGTCGCTGCTGAGCGCGACGCTCGAATCCACCGCCGACGGCATCCTGGTGGTCAGCAGCGACGGCGAGATCGCCGGCGTCAACAATCAGTTCGTCACCATGTGGGGCATCCCTCGGGAGATGCTGGCCACCGGGGAGGACGAGGCGGTCATGGCCTTCGTCCTGGACCAGTTGCAGGATCCGGCCCAGTTCGTCGAGAAGGTCGAGGCCCTCTACGCCGACCCCTCGGCGGAAAGCCACGACATCCTGGAATTCCGCGACGGCCGGACTTTTGAACGCTATTCCCGCCCGCAGAAAGTCGCGGACCAGGTGGTCGGACGCGTGTGGAGCTTCCGGGATGTGACCGCGGCCAAGGTGGCCCAGGACCGGATCACCCGGGCCATGGCCGACCTCGCCGCACAGTCCGCGCAGCTGACGGCGCTGGCGTTCCGGGACGGATTGACCGGACTGTCCAACCGCCAACTGTTCAACGACCGCCTCGCAAGCGCGCTGGCGGACCAGCACGGCGGCGCCGTCGACGTCCTGCTCCTGGACCTGGACGACTTCAAGGAAGTCAACGACATCCTGGGCCACCACGCCGGGGACCAGATGCTCATTGAGGTCGGCCGGCGCCTGCGCGCGTGTGTGCGCCCGAGCGACATCGTGGCCCGGCTGGGCGGCGACGAGTTCGTGGTGCTCCTGCTCGACTCGCTGGAGCCCGAGGCGGTCGCCGCCCGGATCGTCGACTCGCTGCGCGTCCCGGTGTGGATCGACGGCACCATGCTGCGGCCCAGCCTCAGCCTGGGGCTCGCCTCGATCGGCGAGGCCGCCGTGGACGCCTCCGAGCTCCTGCGCCGTGCCGACGTCGCGATGTACGCCGCGAAGACTGCCGGGAAGAACCGGTACATGCGCTTCAAGCCGGAGATGATGAAGGCCCTCGTGGACCGCAACGACCTCGAGGCCGGCCTGCGGCGCGCCGTGGACAGCGGACAGATCGCCGTCCACTACCAGCCGATCGTCTCCGCCGGCAGCGGGACCGTGACTAAGGTCGAGGCCCTGGCTCGCTGGGTGCGCGACGGCGCGCTCGTCCCGCCCAAGCATTTCATTCCGGCGGCGGAACGCAGCGGCCTCATTGTCGAGATCGGCACCGAGGTGCTGCTACGCGGCTGCACGGAGCTCAAGCCCTGGCTGGACGAGGACTCCACCCGGTCCCTGGCCGTGAACGTCTCCGGTGTCCAGCTGCAGCACGGGGACTTCGCCGAGCTGGTCATGGCCGTGACGGAATCCTGTGGCGTGGACCCGCGCCAGCTGATCCTGGAGGTCACGGAGAGCGTCTTCTTCGAAGACGACTGCCACGTCATCCAGCAGCTCATGACCCTGCGTGCGGCCGGCGCCCAAGTGGCGCTGGACGACTTCGGCACCGGCTTCTCCTCCCTGGGACGCCTGCAGGGCCTGCCCGTGGACACGCTGAAGATCGACCAGTCGTTTGTGTCCATGATCAACACCGGCACCGAGCGGTTGCCCATCCTGAACGCCATGATCGGGATGGCCCACGGACTGGGGCTGACCGTCACCGCGGAGGGCGTGGAAACGGCCGCCCAGGCCCGCTACCTGATGAGCCTGCACTGCGATTCCCTGCAGGGTTTCCTGTTTTCAGGCCCCCAGCCGGAGGCCACGCTCCAGCCCGCGCTGGACCGGGCGGCCCTGGCCATCGCCGCGCTGCGGGGCGATCGGGTGCCCGGCAACCGGTGACCCGCAAAGTTCCGTGGCCGAGGTGCTGGACACGGGGCCGAAGGACCCTATGATTCAGTGAAACGCATTGCTCCGGGCCCTCGGCCGGGAACATCATCGCTCTATGAACTTCCGTCGCTTGGGGGCCGGTATCGTCGTGGGAACTGGATTTGGTGAAGACCTGCTGGAGCAGGGTCCTGATGCGTTCCTGCTGCTGACCGCGGACGGGACCATCGCCTTCGTGAATTCGGCCGCGGAACGGCTGTTCGGATACCCCCGCGAGGAACTCCTCGGCGTTCAGCACACCATCCTGCTCTCGGAGGAAGCCCACAGCGGCTTCCTGCGGGTCTTCGGCCGGCTGGGACGCAAAAGCCCGGCCGGAAGCCGCCCGTTCGCGGCCGCCGGACTGCACCGCGACGGTTCGGACCTCGCCCTGGAGATCACGTGCTCGCTGGTGAGCGTCGACGGCGGCACGGCCATGGCGGTAGCCCTCCGCGACGCCGAGCACCGCAACGACCCCGATTCCGGCCGCCGGCTGGCCCTCTCCCTCGTGGACGCCACGCTGGAATCGACGTCGGACGGTATCGTCGTGCTCTCCAGCGAAGGCCAAATCACCGGGATCAACGACCAGTTTCTGTTGCTGTGGGGCATGCCGCCGGAACTGATCGCGGCCGAGGACCCCGATGCGCTGGTGCGGTTCATCGCGGACCAGCTGGTGGATTCCGACTCCTTCCTGCAAAAGGTTGCAGCGCTCTACGCGGACAACCTGATGCAGAGCCATGACATCCTCGAGTTCGCCGACGGCCGCACCGTGGAGCTGTACTCGCGCCCGCAGAAGGTGGCGGACGCAATCGTGGGACGGATCTGGAACTTCCGGGACATCACCTCACGCCGGCGCGCCCAGGACCAGGCCCGCCGCGCCATGGACGAACTGGCCGAGCAGGCGGGCAAGCTCAAGGAACTCGCGTTTCAGGACCCGCTCACCGGGCTGGCCAACCGGATGCTCTTCAACGAACGGGCCGCCGCGGCACTGCTGACCCCGGAACCGGTACACGTGCTGCTCCTGGACCTGGACGACTTCAAGGAAGTCAACGACGTCCTGGGACATCATGCCGGCGACGAGATGCTGGTCGAGATTTCCCGCCGGCTCCAGAACTGCGTGGGTCCGCACGGCACCGTCGCCCGGCTGGGCGGGGACGAGTTCGTGGTCCTGCTGGTCGGCTGCCGGGACGCCGACACCGTGGCCCAGCGCGTGGTCAGCACCCTGAACGCCCCGGTCTCCATCGAGGGAACCCTCATGCGGCCCGGCCTGAGCCTCGGCGTGGCATCGCGCGACGCCGGCACCGAGACGTCGTCGGAGCTGCTCCGGCAGGCGGACCTGGCCATGTACGCGGCCAAGGAGGCCGGGAAGAACTGCTATGTGCACTTCCGGCCCGAGATGCTGGCCGCGCTGCTGGAGCGCACCCAGCTCACGGCCGGGCTGCGCCGGGCGGTGGAACTGGGGCAGATCACCGTCCACTACCAGCCCGTCATCTCCAGTGACAGGCTCGAGGTGGTGCAGTTCGAGGCCCTGGCCCGCTGGGAGTGGGACGGCGAGCTGATTCCGCCGGACGAGTTCATCGAGACCGCCGAACGCAGCGGCCTGATCCGGGAAATCGGCGCCGAGGTGCTCAGGCGCAGCTGCACCGAGCTCGCCCCGTGGCTCGGGGAGGACCCGTTCCGGAGCGTGGCCGTCAACGTCTCCGGCGTGCAGCTGCAGCACCGGGACTTCGCCGAGCGCGTCCTGGACATTGCGGCGTGGAGCGGCGTGGACCCGCGCCAGCTGGTCCTGGAGGTGACCGAGAGCGTGTTCTTCGACGCCCATTCCCACGTGATCGGCCAGCTCGAGACCCTTCGCGAGGCCGGCATCCGGGTGGCCCTGGACGACTTCGGGACCGGCTATTCCTCGCTGGGCCGCCTGCAGGACCTGCCGGTGGATGTGGTGAAGATCGACAAGTCCTTCGTGTCGATGCTGCAGACCGGCGTCGAAAAGCTGCCCATCCTCACCTCCATGATCCACATGGCCCGGAGCCTGGGGCTGAAGGTCACGGCCGAGGGCATCGAGACACCGGCCCAGGCACGCTATCTCATGGACCACGGCTGCGATGCCCTGCAGGGCTTCCTCTTCTCCCGCCCGGAACCCGGGGCGGCCAGGCACCGCGCGGTCCGGAACTCCGCGGCGGCCATCGCCGACCTCGAGGGCGTGCCGCTGCCCGGGTAGCAGGGGCCGTTCGACACATTTGATTGCGGCATGATGGCCATCCCGTCCGGGGAGCCCGCACCGCATATGATTCAGTCAGCGCAGTGCGCCTGCTCTCCGCAAGGTGCCCGCTATCCGTATTCATCGCCGGGGGGCTGTTAGACATCGTGGAAGCTGGTTTCGCACAACAACTGCTGGAGTACAGCCCGGACGCACTTTTGCTGGTCGCCGAGGACGGAGCCATTTCCTTCCTCAATGCGGCCGCGGAACGGCTCTTCGGCTACCCGCGGGCGCAACTGCTCGGCGCGGACCACAGCATGCTCCTGGCCGAGGCCTCGCGGGAGAAATTTCACGGCGTCCTGGCCGGGCTGGCCAAGTCCGCAAGCCCCGGCTCCCCGCCCCCAGGCTCCCCGTTCGCTGGCTCAGGCCGCCGCGCCGACGGCACGGAACTCCCCGTTGAAATCACCTGCTCGCTGGTCCCCGCCGCGGCCGGAGCAGCCGACGCCGGAACATCCGTGGCCCTCTCCATCCGCGGCGCCGCAGGGCGGAACCCGGGCGCCGGCAGCGCCGGGCGCACCCTCAGCGGCGACTTTGCCCGCCGTCGTACTTCCGGTGCAGCGGGAGCTTCACTTTCCGGAGGTCCAGCGGCTGCCGCTCCTGCGGCGTTTGCCGAGCACGACGACGAACTCAAGGCGGGCTCGCTCCGCGACCCCTTGACGGCGCTGCCCAACGGCCCCCTCTTCAACGAGCGGCTCGCCGCGGCCCTGCGCCGCCCGGATCCGGTGGACATCCTGCTGCTGAACCTCGATGACTTCAAGCACCTCAATGACGTGCTGGGACGCTCCGCGGCCGATGAACTGCTGGTGGAGGTGGCATCCAGGCTGCGCAACTGCGTACGCCCGCATGACACGGTGGCCCGGCTCGGCGGCGACGAGTTCGCGGTGCTGCTCACCGAATGCCTCAACGCGGACGCGGTGGCCAAGCGGATCGCCGAGTCCCTCTACGCCCCCCTGCGCGTGGGCGGCTCCATGGTCCGGCCCGGCGTCAGCATGGGCCTGGCGTCAAAGTCGGGGCAGACGCTGGACGGCGCGGAACTGCTGCGGCAGGCCGACGCCGCCATGACCGCGGCGAAGGCTGCCGGGAAGAACAACTGGATGCGGTTCCGGCCGGAGATGCTGAACACCGCGGCCCACAAGGCCGACGGCGATTCCGGGCTGCGGCGCGCCGTCGAACTGGGCCAGATCTCGGTGCACTACCAGCCCGTGGTCTCTCCCGGCATCGGTTCGGTGGTGCAGTTCGAGGCGTTCGCGCGGTGGGAACGGCACGGGCGGCTGGTGCCGCCGAACCAGTTCCTGCCCGTCGCGGAGCAGAGCGGCCTGATCCGCGAGATCGGCGACGAGGTCCTGCGCCGTGCCTGCGCCGAGATCCGGCCCTGGCTGGCCGGCGATCCTGCCTACAGCGTCGCCGTGAACGTCTCGGGCCTGCAGTTCCAGCACCGGGACTTCGCCGCGGACGTGCTGGCGATTGCCGCGTCCACGGGCGTAGACCCGCGCCAGCTCACGCTTGAGCTGACGGAGAGCGTTTTCTTCGACGCTTCCTCGGACGTGCTGGGCCAGCTGCGGCAGCTGCGCGGCGCCGGCGTCCGGATTGCCATGGACGACTTCGGCACCGGGTATTCCACGCTCGGCCGGCTCCAGGAACTGCCCCTGGACAAGGTCAAGATCGACCGCTCCTTCGTGGCCATGATCAAGACCGGCCAGGAACAGCTCCCGTTCTTCGCCACCATGATCAGCGCAGCGCATGCCCTCGGCCTGAAAGTCACGGCGGAAGGCATCGAGACTCCCGCGCAGGCCAAGTACCTGATGGACCGCGGCTGCGACTCCCTGCAGGGCTACCTGTTCGCCAAGCCGGCCCCTGCCAGCCACTTGGCCGGGACCATGGAGAGCGCCCTGAACGCCCTGGACAAGGTCGACGCCGCGCGGTAGGCGGGCGGGCTGGCTGACGTCAGGCCGGCCGCTGGCCGTCCGGGCGGGTCGCGTTGTCGCCGCCGCCCTCCGCCATTGGACGCAAACGGCCGCTAAGCATCATGGCTTAGCGGCCGTTCGTGGCAATTAGTTGGATGGTCCGGGCCGGCCCCAAGAGTCAGAGTCCCGGGGCCGTAGCCGCTTAAAGCAGTCGGGATCCCCGCCGTTGGCGAGGATCCCGACTGGTCATATCAGCGCTTTTCGCAGGCGATGCCGTCGTTGTCGCGGTCGAGATCGTACTGGCGGAAACCGCCGTCGTTGAGGCTGTACAGGGTGTTGTCGACGCGGAACGTGGTGACCGGCTTTCCGCTGGTCTTGTCGCGGGCGCCCTTCTTGCCGACGCCGTGCGGGTAGACCTTGTTCAGCTCCGTGCAGTTCTTGTACGACTTCGGCGCGGGCGCGGCGGATGCCGGCACGGCCGTAGCGCTCAGGACGACGGCGGATGCCGCCAGGGACGCGATAAGCAATTTCTTCAGGCGCACGTTTGAGAGCACTCCCCCAGGTAGAAGCCCTCGGCCGCGGATCGGCGAGGGGCAGGAAAATGCTAACCCACGAATTCGGCGTTTCCGGTCAGGCTCAGGCGCCGTGATCCGAGCCCTGGTCCAGCTTGTCGAGGTCCTGGGCCACCATCGCCTCGCTGCGCTGCCACAGGGCCTTGGCCAGGCCCGCGTCGTAGGCCTGCCTGTTGGCCTTGGAGAGCGTCCGCTTGGCATAGTAAGCACCGGAGATCCAGTCGTGGCCAGGGGTGGCGTTGGCGAGCCACACAAGGGTGTCCGCGCCCTGGTCAGGGGTCAGCATGAAGCGCTTGAGGAAGGACTTGTAGGCCAGGCGCATGGGGCTCGTGGAGTCGGCCGCGAAGTTGGTGGCCACGCCGCCGGGGTGGAACGCCGCCGTCGAGATTCCCTCGGTGTTGTAGCGGTTGTGGAGTTCGGCGGTGAAGAGGATGTTGGCGAGTTTGGCGTTGCCGTAGGCGCGGTTGGTGGAGTAGCTCTTGGCCGCGTCGAGGTCGTCGATGTCGAACTTGGCGAAGAGCGAATTCGCGACGCTTGAGGTGTTGATGACGGTGGCCTGGCTGGCGGTCAGCACCTCGATCAGCTCGGTGGTGAGCAGGAACGGGGCCAGGTGGTTGACCTGGAAGGTTTTCTCGTGGCCGTCCACGGTGAGCTCACGGGGCCCCATGATGCCGCCGGCGTTGTTCGCCAGGACGTCGATCCGCGGGTACTTTTCCTTCAGCTGCGTGGCCAGGGTCCGCACCTGGGCAAGGTCGGCGAAGTCGCTGACAAAGAAATCGGCGCCGATTTCGTTCGCGATCGCCTCGGTCTTTTGCGCGGAACGCCCGACGACGACCACACGTTCCCCCTGCCGGGCGAAGGTCCGCGCGGCGGACGCGCCGATGCCGTCGCTGGCTCCGGTGATGACGATAGTGCGCTCGGGCATTGAGGTGTCCTTAGAACGATGCGATGGGCTGGTCTTTGGGAATCCAGCCCCGTCGAATTCTAACGAGTGCAACTGGGAGTTCGTTCCGCCGGAGCCGGGAGCTTTCCGAGACTCTGCTGGGAATCCCCCGCAGCGCCTAGATGCGCAGCGGCGACCGGAAACTCAGGGCCGTGCCGGCGTTC
Organism: Arthrobacter sp. 10T425; assembly: GCF_056393985.1. NCBI lineage: Bacteria > Bacillati > Actinomycetota > Actinomycetes > Micrococcales > Micrococcaceae > Arthrobacter > Arthrobacter sp. 10T425. The sequence continues at coordinate 237,834 of NZ_JBFTGZ010000007.1, forward strand.
TGCAACTTCAGGCTGATGGCCAGCATTTCTTCGGTGGTCCGGAGCAGCGAGTAGTGGCTGTAGTTGCCCTGGATAACGGTACCCGGGACCACGGATGGTGCCACCACGAAATTGGGTACCGGAGTATCTTCGTCAAAGAGCACGAATATCGCCGCGCGTCCCGCCCGGTAGCTTTGGCTGTTTAGGATGACCGGCAGCCATTGCGAGAGCCAGGTGTCGCCCGTCGCGACGCTGCAGTCATGCATGTCATTGCAAACATTCGGCACCACCACGGAGAAATTCGGCAATGTGTTGTTGGCGAGGTCGCCCGCCAGCTGCCCGGCGCTCACGGTGCCCAGGGGCACATTGTTGACCGCGCATGCCGCCCTGTCCCCCGTCCCTTGGTAGTAGATTTCGGGGTTGTGCCGCTCGGCATACAGGCCGGACGCGCTCAGCCGGCAATTCGACGGCATGTCCTCCATATAGCTCTTATAGGACTGGCCGGACGTACGCACCTGCCGAAAGATATTGTCGGCCGTAATGGGCGGCAGGCCGCTCGGGCTCGAATCGGACGTGACGCCCTGCGTGCTGCCGGAGGTCATGGCCAGATAGCTCGGCAACGAGGGCAGTCCCAGGCCGGCGTCAGCCCAGGTGGAAACCGAGGCGCACTGGTTCGCCTTTGTACTCATGTACGGCGCGCTGGCGTTCCCGATGACCTGTGAATAGGTCTTGTTCTCAAAGAGCACCCACATGACGTGGTCGTACTTTGCCGGAGGGGCGGTCGCCGTGCCACACGGGTTGTCGCCGGGGGGCGGAGGCGGCGGCGGTGGCGGCGGAGGAGGTGGCGGCGGCGTCGCGTTCGTGGTGACGGTCAATCGAGGCCGTTGCGTGGTGACGGAAGTTTCCTTGGAACTGTAAATGACGCCGTCAGAGGATGTGTTGCTGATGCGAAACGAATAGGTCCCGTCACCCTTAATCGCGCCGAAGAGATCGAACTCGACATAGGTGTTATCGGCAACAGCGCCGCGCGAAGCCACAATCGGCGTTTCCGCAACGGGCGCGTTGTTGAACGTGATCGTGTTCTCACTCCAGGAGTTGTTGAGGACCCGTCGGACTTGGCCGCCCGAGTTGGATGGATCCGTAGCGAACAGCCGGAGCTTGGCGCCAGTCACGGTACTGCCGGCGGTGCCGGTTACCGTGAGCTTGAGGAAGATCATTTCGACCGGCGAATTATCAGCCTTGAGGCCCGTCGCCGTGCGGAAATTGATAGTGGGACTGTCACGCTTCACGACGGCATCGGCCGTGGTAGAAAAGGTCAAAGTGGCGGCTTCTGCGGGGCCGGCAATAAGGGAAATTGTGGCAGCCACCAGGAAGACAACTGACGCCAGGGAAATCCCTCGGCGCCCCACAAAGGACCGGGCAAACCGATGCCCCTTAGTTGCCTTCTTGCCCAAGGCGAATCCAGGATCTACGCGCATCGCGGGACTCCTATAAGGTCCGGTCGACGCACCCTGCGCCTTAGTGGTCCGTAGGAATCCAAACCCTAGCCGGTCAAATCCGGCCTCTCAATGCGCATGACCAAAATAGCCGGCGGTTTAAAGGTATTCCCAAGGTCTCCATCGATTAAGGACATGCCCAAGGTTTTTCCATGGTTCTTACGCATGGCCAACTGACTCGCAGCAGGGGCCGTTCTGAGCCTCCAAAACGGCCCCTGCTGCCAGTCAGTTGGGGTTATGGGTCGTTAAATGCGGGAGGACCCCCACGTGTGGTGGGGGTCCTCGACCGTTAATGGTGTTCCGGCGGTGACCTACTCTCCCACACCCTCCCGGGTGCAGTACCATCGGCGCTGTGGGTCTTAGCTTCCGGGTTCGGGATGGGACC